>PXDI01000051.1 GCA_003565095.1 PVC group bacterium
GATAGTCGGTTAGATACATGAAGATCGGAACCCGCGTGGCGAACTTGATGAGCTTTTCTTGAATCCGTTTTCTCATGCTCTTGTATTGTTTTTCTTCCTCGGTAATGCGACCAGGAAAGCTGTGGAGAAAACCCTTGCGGCAATTCGTCGCCCGTTGGGCGGGAAATTGACGTGTCTGAGGATTGTGTGCCCAATGAGTACGGAATTTCCGGGCTATCAGATTGGCTACCCATCGGGTAGCTAATTGAAGCGCACCGATCCGGATAAGGTAGAATTGCCTGGAATTTTTGAGGTTTGGCACAGAGATGCCCTTCCCATATCGCTCCGTCAGCCGTCTTGAAAGGTCTTCGATAATCTTCTCTCCGTATTTCGCCCGCCCCTTACCCCGCTGAATATCTTCCACGATCTCCCGGCCGATCAGCCAGTAGGCCAGCACCATGTTAGAGTTGACCGCCCGGACGACATTGCCGCGGGCTTGTTCGATAATGGACGTCACACGGGGTCGAAAAGGACGTTATCCGCAGATGGTTTGTCCGCAGATGTTGCACCATTGGGTCTGATCTTTCAATATAAGGCGGGCTTCGCCCGCAACCCAGAGGTCAGAGGACAGATGTCAGAAGTCAGATGTTCCGAAACCGACCTCTGACCTCCGACCTCCGACCTCTTCGTCGGACCATCGGAAACCATTGTCTCACCTTTCTCGTTTTTCTTGGCAGAAGCCCGGAATTAAGGCACTAATGCACAAAGGCTTCGCTACAGATGATCCGTGGGACTACGCGGCTTTCAGCGTCAAGGGATCGCCGAGCAGAAGTGTCTTTCAGGCTGTGCTGGTCATAGATTCGAATAAGGTGCCTGAGAAGGTTCTCTCCGGTCACTCCCGTCCGGCGCAACTGGTTCAGCTCCCGTTTCACCGCGCCGGTAAGGGAGCCTCGGCAGACCTTCTCCAACACATTGACATTCTGCTTAATATCCTCGTCTTCCGTGGCATCGAATAGAATGCGGAGTTCCCGTAATACGTAAAGCTGACCGTGCGTCAGGTTGACCGTATCCGTCCGCTCCGCCTCGCGGTGCCGGACTTCCTCGGCAAACTGGCGCTGAACCGCCATCACGGCCTTGTTGTAGCCGTCAGGCAGTGACGCTGCCTTGGCGTCGGGCGCGCACTTGACCGTTCCGACAACCTTCGGAATGTCCCGCGATAGAACCTCTCCCTTCTCGTCGAGTAAGAACAACTGCTGGAAGCGCCCTGCCTGACAGAAAATGTACATACCGCCCTGTAAAGACGGCCGCGCTGTGCGGATTCCATCGCGCAAGCCGGCGATCCGTTCGTATTCAGCCGGGTCATCGTTCCGCAGTTGGCGGAGTATTTCCTCGGCTTCGTTCAGGTCGAGGAATTCATCTTCGGCCCCGCCCCACAAGTCGAGCTGAACCGGCTCCGCGCCGCGCGTCTCGTAAATCGCGTACATCGCGTCCGGGTTCAGCTTCTCGGTCCGGTCGAGAATCTCGGAATCCTCTCCGATGGTGTCGTGTATCTCCTGGATACGGTTGTGCAGCTTGTGCCGCAGGCCGAGATTCCTGTCGAGCTTCGTCTCAGGCAGGAAGTTGAAGCCAAAAATAAGTTCGTGTTCCGACCCGATACGGTCAATACGTCCAAACCGCTGGATCAAGCGCACCGGGTTCCAGTGCAGATCGTAGTTGATAATGTTGTCGCAGTCCTGAAGGTTCAGACCTTCGGCAAGCACGTCCGTCGCGATAACTGTCATGAGCTCCACTTCGCCTTTGGCGAAACGATACTCCGGGTTTGCCTTGGGCGCGAACCGCCCGACCAGTTTCTCCTTGCTCTTGTCCCCGCTGAATATGACCTCTATCTCCGGGTCTTCGCCGCCGGGATTCAAGTTGTCGGCGAGGTAGGTTGCAGTGTCGGCGTACTGAGTGAAGATCAGGCGCTTGGCCGCCTTGAGCGGTTTCTCGGACAGACGCTTCTTCAGCGTTTGAAGTTTGGCGTCTTTATCCGGCGTAATCGGCGAGACGAGCTTTAAAATCTTCTCAAGCAGGTCTATGTCGTGGGCAATGTGAGCGCGCAAGGTCTTGATGTCGAAGTCCTCGGCATCGTAGCGTTTGGAGACCTCCCGAAGCGCGTCAACGAGATCGCCCTCCTCCAGAACATCGCTTTCGTACAACACGTACTGTGCATCCTCGCCCGCGGGAACGAAGCCGACGTCCCGGGACGCCACAAAGGCTTTGTGAATCTTCAGCAGGCGTTTGACGGTCTCCCGGAAGGCGTACACACTGGACTCGAAACGCTTGAACAGAAGAACGCGCATCAATCCGCGTAGATTCGACCCGGCGCGTTGGAGGCTGCTATACGGTTCCCGCTTCTGCTTGTCCGTCTTGACGTAGTGCCAGAGCCCGTACCGGGCGTAGGTGAGTTCTCCATCCGAAACCGCCCGTGTCGGTTTTCCCTTCCGGGGCTTCCCGAGATAGCCGCGCAGTTCCTGGTACAGCCCCTGGTAGGTATCCTCGATGCTGTACTCGATGGTCTCCAGCTCGCGTTTCGGGAAGAACTGATGTTTGCCTCCCAC
>PXDI01000167.1 GCA_003565095.1 PVC group bacterium
CAGATGAGACCGAATATGAACTCCCAAACTCCCATACCCACGCACTCCCATACTCCCACACCCACACACAAACACAGGGGAGAACAACCAATTAGCTGCAAGTACTTGATGAAACGACGATTAACCCCAAGATTGGGGCGCAATTCTTGACAGAACGTGATACGGGTAAAGGAGATTGCCTATGAAACGGATATTTGAGTGTTTGAGCATAACGCCGGAAGCGGTGGCGGCCGGGGACAGTGAAGAGTTGCAGATAACAATAGTCATCGGCCCGGAGTACACCCCCGGACCCTCGCGGCTGATATTCGATATGCCCGGGACCTTGGGAATGTCACGGCCGAGCCTGCTGCACGAAGAGGAGCCGGGTCTGATTAACATACAGCTCGATAATCCGCACGTTTCGTATGAGAAGCAAATCTGGGATATCGAAGGCCAGCGCTTTACCGATCCGCAACACCAATCGTATCGCGGTATGGCCGCACGCCTGTTTGTGCTGAATCTTTCAGCGGGTCTCAAACCCGGAGACACATTAAAAGTCGACTGGGGGTACACCAAGGGCGGCTACGGTACCGGAACCATGATCACTACTGTTGTTCCGACGTTGAATTACGACGCGGAAATCCATGTGCGTTATTTTATTGATCCACAAGGCGGGCTTCCTGATTTGGGCCGCAGCCTGCCGGGCAGCCTGCGGCCGGAGCCGGATGCGGTTGGCAAAGTCACCTTCCGGGTACTGCCGCGCGAACCACGCAAGTTGCGTATATTGCGCCCCCATAATCGCGCGCTGGTGCTGCCGCTGGATCGTTTTGGCAATCTTGCCGAGATCGAAAACATTGCGGAGCTTGCAGAAGCAGAGCAACCCCTGCAACGCAATGCGTCCGGAGCTTACGAAAGCAGCCGCCCGCAGCTCAAAATAAAAAGCCGCTTCCTGCCACTGAGCGATAGCCCGCCCATGACGAATGTTTACAAGGACTACAACCTGTATTGGGGCGACATCCACACGCATTCCGCTTTCAGCAATGATTGTGTTGAACGCGAAAAACTGCAAATGGGACCGGCGGACTTAATGCAATTCGCCCGCGACCGCGCCGGTCTGGATTTCTACGCGGTGACGGATCACCACCAGCCGTGGGATATTGAGCGCAACAAGATCGGCCGCGAATTATGGAACCAAACCGTCGCTGCCACTGAAGCCGTTAGTGCCGACGGAGAGTTTCTGGTGTTCACCGGCATAGAGTACCGCTGCCCGCGCGGGGACACCGCGGTGGTGTTCGGCTGGAATCCCGGATACGATGAGATCGACAAGCCTGAATGGAGCGATATCCGCAAACTGTGGGAAGGTCTGCGCGGCAAAGACTATCTTGCTATCCCGCATTTTCACAATCCCGGACAGCTTGCGGATGCTGAATGGTGGCAGGGGCCGGAAGCGGCTGAGCCGGTGCTGGAAATCTTTTCCTGCCACGGCAGCTTTGAAATGGACAAGGTGCTCGAACAGTTGCCGGCGCTGTGCAAAAGGCGCCGTCATGACCGCAACGGGGTCTATCTGCTTGAGCGCGGCATCCGCTATGGCCTGTGCGCCAATTCCGACGGGCACAAGGGACATGTCGGGTCCAACGGATTGACCGCGGTGTTTGCGAAAGAGCTGACCAAAGCCGCCATTCTTGAAGCCTACCGTGCACGACGGGTATATGGAACTACCAACGCCCGCATCCGGCTGGTGTTCACCGGCAATGGCGAACTGATGGGCGGGACGCTTCCCAACAGCGCAAAGAAGGTCTTCACAATCGCCGTCACCGGCGAGAATGATCTCAAAAAGGTTGAGCTGATCAGCAACGGACGGGTGGTTGACATGTTTGTGCCGGAAGGCAATGTCTTCGAAAAGGAACACATGGTCAGTGATCCGGCGCCCGGCTACTGGTATGTGCGCGCCACGCAGCAGGACAACCACGTTGCATGGTCCAGCCCGGTCTGGTTTGAATAACAGGTGGGCTTCGGCAGTAAACCGCACAACCCATGGTCAGAATTATGTAACCACCCCGCTTCGCTCTTCGAGCTACGCAGGGCAGGCAAAGAAAACAAAGAACTCATAGAACGGAAATTTTTATTAATGTCTACAGCAGGCTTGTCTCGGGATCATTGCCGGTCTTGCGGCCGGCTCGATACTCACCTGCACCTCTGCGTTCAGCGCATGTGCCACGCGGCGCAACATGCTCAAACTGTGCCCTTCATAGGCGGGTGATTCCAGCCGGCTGATCTGTTGTTGCGATGTATGCAGTTGTTTCGCCAGTTCCTTCTGAGAGAGACCGGCCTTCTCACGTAACGCAGCAATCTACAGAGCCACATCCCATGCATCGCCCACACGCTCAAACCGCTCCGCGAACTCCGGATCCCGCAGTTGTTCTTTCAAGAACACGTCGAAATTCGTTTTTTTCATGTGCTGCACCTCTTTTGCCAGTCGAGCACCCTTGTCCGTGCGGTCTCAATCTCTTTTATCGGGATCGATCTTCCTTTGTATGCCGCAAACGTCATTGCATTCTGCTTTCTTTCGCTTTCAGTGCATATTACAGAATTCTATATCCAGAGAAACCTTAAGAAACAAGATTAGAGTTCCTCAAACTCGCGGTGTTTTGAGGCGGTCGAAGGCCATGATTGCCGCGATTGACATGTAACAGGCGGGGACAAGATAAAAGGCTGACCGTAATCCATAGTGATTGGCAATAAAGCCCATCAGCCATGTAAAGAATCCGCAGCCGGGGATGCCGGCGCAGGAAAGCATGATCAGCAGCATGGTGTTGTCGGCGGCGGGCAGGCGTTTTGTGCAATGACTCTGAATGCTGGGCCAGAATGGTGCGGTACAGATGCCGGCGGCAAACAGCAGCACCAGAAACCACAGTGGATTTTCAACCTGTGGCAGCAGCAATGTGACGGCAGTGCCTGCCAGCGCCGAGAACAGCACCAGCCGGCGCAAATGATGTTGTGCAATAACCACAGCCCATCCGCTGCGCCCGAGCACCATTCCGCCGGCGAAGCAGGCCAGCCCGGCACCGCCGGCAAGCACTGACGCCCCCAGATTTACCTGGATGTAGCTGGCGCTCCAGTATGTCAGACAGAACTCCCCGCCGCCGGCAAGAAACATAGCGGCAAAGAACAGCCAGAACCGCGGCATGCGCATGATCGCCCGTGCCTGTCCGGCAACGATTCGCCAATGCAACGGTTCAGGATGTTCCGGATAGCCTTTACCCGCGCGGGCCGGCAGCAGCAGAAAGAAAGCCGCCAGCAATGCGGTAATGGCAACCGCCAGCATAACCACACGCCATGAAATACCTGCCGCCAGCATCGCGCCGCCGGCCAGAACCGTTACCACAATACCAACCGACCAGAATGCGTGGGTGAAATTAATATAGCGCCCTGGTTCCTCAGGATGCAGATCGTGCACAAACGGCGTTGCCAAACCTTCAATGACACCTTCACCGGCACCGGCCAGCAGAAGCGCCGGCAGCAGCAGAGCATAAGCCGGGGCAATTGCACACAGTGTCAGCCCGGCGGCCAGCAGCAGTAACGCCGCACCCATTGTCCGGCGTTTGCCGGCCCGGCCGGCAATAAATCCGCATAGCAGCATCGCGCCGACAATGGCAACGGTGCGCAGCAGGTGCAGCGCACCGCCGGCGGTCATCCCGCCGTCTTCAAGCGGAAACCCGAGATCAGTCGCAATGGCAACCAGCGCCAACGGCAGAACAACGGTTCCCGATGAATAAACAAAAAACGCCAGAAAAGCGGCATAATCATAACGGCCAAATTTTAAAGTTTTCATATACTTTTTATTCCGCTTGATTCATGTTGCTAATAAAATACTTTGACGAAAGAAACGCTATACCATAAGTTTCAGTAATATGTTGTTTTGAAATCGGTCTGACCAGCAACAAAATGATGAGGGTGTCGTTTTTTTGGAGAAACAAAAAGGAGCCTTTATGAATAAGTGCGCGAATATGGGATTTGAGTTTTCCGACACCATTGCTGGATATGTCAGCGACCCTGTGCCCGCTGACCGGTCATTTAAATTGACGACGCGTGATGGTCGCGTATTCGCGGTGAAGCTGGCGGACAGTTGTTTTGCGCAAATTGCGCGCAATCTCGACGAACCCTATATGGATTGCACCGGCACCATTTTTGAACACACAACGGATGACCGCTACCTTTTTGCTTACGGCACATTTTATCCCCAGGATGGCGATCATGTTTTTGAAGCGCAGTCTCTTGTCTTTCCCGGCAAAAGCGCAGCCAACTTCCGCTTCGAGGAACCCGATTGGTGGATCAAACAGGCGCGCAGCATCTGCGATTTCTTTTTGCGCTCTCAATTCAGGACACACGATAAGGATAGTATTGACTACAGCAATTACCGTACGCAGTTGGGGTTGTCGGGGGCACAAAACAAAACAATGCGTCAGGAAACTGATACCATTTCGCGAATGGTATACGGCATGGCCTCAGCTTTTCTGCTTACCGGCGAAGACATTTATCTGGAAGTAGCGGAGCAAGGCTCGGTTTATCTGCGGGAGCGGATGCGCTTTTATGATACCGATGAAAAGATCGTATACTGGTATCATGGCATTGATCCCGTACCCGGGGCTCCAGACCACAAGGTTTTTGCTTCGGAGTTCGGCGATGATTATTTTGCGATCCCCATGTATGAACAGATCTATGCGCTGGCCGGCCCAACCCAGACCTACCGGATCACGGGTGACCCTGCCATAATGAATGATATTTCCCTTACAATGGAGCTGTTTGAGCGCTTTTTCCTTGATAAGGAGCAAGGCGGTTATTTCTCCCACATTGATCCGGTCACACTGAACCCGCTTAGTGACGAGCTGGGCAACAACAAGGGACGCAAGAACTGGAACTCGGTGGGTGATCATGCTCCGGCTTATTTGATCAACCTCTATTTGGCCACCGGCGATCCGAAACATCTTGAGATGCTGACCTACTGCGCGGATTGCATCTGCAAGTATTTTCCTGATTATGAAAAGAGTCCATTTGTGCAGGAGCGTTTCTTTGCGGACTGGAGCCACGACAAATCGTGGGGGTGGCAGCAAAACCGGGCGGTCATTGGTCACAATCTCAAAATCGCCTGGAACCTGATGCGCATTAATAGTCTGGCACCAAAAGATACCTATGTGGAATTGGCGCGCAAGATCGGGGATATTATGCCGGACTACGGCATGGACCGGCAGCGCTCCGGCTGGTACGACGTGATGGAGCGGGAGCTGCGCACAGGAGAAGAGCATCACCGTTTTGTCTGGCATGACCGTAAGGCATGGTGGCAGCAGGAACAGGCGATTCTGGCTTACCAGATCCTGTATGGTCTGCTGGGCGAAGAGGAATATCTTAAGCTGGCGCGCGAATCGGCCGCTTTTTACAATGCTTTCTTTCTGGATCACGACGATGGCGCGGTCTATTTCAATACATTGGCTAACGGACTGCCATACCTGATGGGAACGGAACGCATGAAAGGCAGTCATTCAATGAGCGCTTATCACTCCGTCGAGCTGGCTTATCTTTCGGCGGTATACATAAACCTGCTACATACAGGCAAGCCTCTGGATCTTTATTTCAAGCCGGTGCCGGATGGCTTTCCCGACGGAATTCTGCGAGTATGTCCAGACATGTTGCCGTTAGAGCGGGTAACGCTGACGGAAGTGGAAGTGGACGGCAAACCATGGACCGATTTTGATGCGGAAAGGTTGACCGTCAAGTTGCCGGACTGCACCGAACGACCGAAGATTCGTGTTCGTTTGATATCGAAAAAACCACAAAAATAATCAGTCTGACCGGAAGGAGGGCGCGATATGGAGATCGTTTTTTCGGAACATAATGGTGTATCCGTGGCACGCATTACCGGGGATCTCGACGGTAATACCGCACCGGCCGCTGAAACAAAAATATTGGAAGCGGTTACCGGACATGAGCTGATTGTTCTGGACATGACGGAATGCGGTTATGTTTCAAGCGCAGGACTGCGCGTTCTGCTGATGCTAGGCAAGCAGTTTAAAACGCAAAACATTCGCTGGGCATTGGCGGGTGTCTCCGCGGAAGTTGCGGATGTAATGGACATGACCGGTTTCAGCTCGTTTTTTATTATGTGCCCCGACATCGCCGCCGCCATGCAAACACTAAAGGAACAATGAGAATTCCATGCTTAACCGAATAGACCTGCATCCGACACACCGGCATGGTGAATTTCCGCTGCGCGCGGGTAAGCCGATGCCTTTCGGCGCAACACTTGTCCCCGGCGGCGTTAATTTCTCTGTCTATTCGCGCTATGCCACATCATGCGAGCTGGCATTATTCCGTAAACATGCTCCGGAACCCTTCGCAATCATTCCGTTTCTGCCTGAATTCCGGGTCGGCAATGTTTTCGCCATGGTTGTTTTTGAGCTGGACTATGAAAATATCGAATATGCCTACCGGATGGATGGCCCATGGGATCCGGAGCATGGACAACGTTTCGATAAAACAAAGTTCCTGCTGGACCCTTACGCCAAGTGTATTGGCGGACGGGATGTATGGGGTGTGGAGCCAGACTGGGATAATGTCTATCCGCACCGTGCCCGGGTTTTCTTTGATGACTTTGACTGGGAAGATGACTGCCAGTCTGATATCCCGTTTGAAGACCTGGTGGTTTACGAGATGCATGTTCGCAGTTTCACCGCGCATGAATCCGCAAAGGTCAAGCATCCTGGAACATTTGCCGCCTTGCGCGAGAAAATCCCCTATCTCAAGCAATTAGGCATCAACTGCGTGGAGCTGCTGCCGATTCATGAATTTGACGAGTTTGAAAATTCCCGTCCATCACCGGTCACAGGCGAACGGCTATTGAATTACTGGGGCTATAGTAATGTCGGTTTTTTTGCGCCAAAAGCCGGATATGCCGCCACGGGAAAATACGGTATGCAGGTTGACGAGCTAAAGAACACTATCAAGGAACTGCACAAAAACGGCATTGAGGTGATTCTCGATGTGGTCTTCAACCACACCGCCGAAGGGAATGAACGCGGACATACTATTTCGTACCGCGGCATTGACAATAAAACCTATTACATGCTCACACCTGAAGGTTATTATTTTAATTTCAGCGGCTGTGGCAACACCCTCAATTGCAACAATCCAATCGTGCGCAACATGATTCTCGACTGCCTGCGGTACTGGGTGGCGGATTATCATATTGACGGCTTCCGTTTCGATCTTGCCGCTATTCTCGGTCGTGACCAGAACGGCGCGCCAATGAACAGCCCGCCGCTGCTGGAAACCCTTGCGTTCGACCCGGTGCTGGGAAAATGCAAACTGATTGACGAAGCATGGGATGCCGGTGGTCTTTATCAGGTGGGTTCGTTTCCCTCCTGGGGACGTTGGGCGGAATGGAACGGGAAATACCGCGATGATATTCGACGCTTTCTCAAGGGCGAGCCGGGCATGGTTGGTGCCATCGCACAACGTCTGCACGGGTCACCGGATCTTTACCAATGGCAGAACCGTGAAACATGCGCTTCGGTCAATTTCATCACCTGTCATGACGGGTTCACGCTGATGGATCTGGTCTCCTACAACGGCAAGCACAATGAGGCCAACGGTGAAAACAATAATGATGGCGGCAACGATAACGAGAGCTGGAACTGCGGCTGGGAAGGCTCTTCTGATGATCCCGGAATTCTCTGGTTGCGGCGTAAACAGATCAAGAATGCCGCGACCATTCTGCTGGTTAGTCAGGGCACCCCGATGATTCTGGCCGGCGACGAAATGGGTAACAGCCAGAACGGCAACAATAATGCCTATTGCCAGGATAATCTCCTGTCATGGCTGGACTGGAACCTGCTGGAACAGAACACCGAGCTGTTCCGCTTTTTTCAGCGCATGATCGCCTTTCGCCAGACCCATCCGGCTTTACGCTACAGCACCTATCTGAGCGGCGCGGACCAAGGCACCGAAGTTTCATGGCACGGATTGAAGGCATGGGATGCGGATTGGTCGGACTCATCCCGTACACTTGCCTTCATGTGCCGGAGACCCGGTGAACAGGATGTGTCCTGTATATACGTGGCAATGAATATGCATTGGGATGCGCATCATTTTGAGTTGCCGTCACCCAATGACGGCCGGAACTGGCATGTATTCGCTAATACCGACGTTGCCCCTCCAGATGATATTGTCGAACCGGGACAGGAAATTCTATTGGAAAACCAGCACGGATTTCTAGTCGGACCGCGTTCCGTGGTCGTGCTGGTCGGACGCTAAACCTCACAACAAGGAGAAAACATGGAAACAAACGCTTACAACATCGAAATGCAAGACGGCGTTGCCCGCATCACCCTCTCAGGTCAACTTGACGCCGCCCGCGCACCGGCATTACAGGAAGCCTTAAAAGAATTAATCGGCCAACCGGTTGAGAAAATCGTCTTTCTTGCTAAAGAACTTGATTATATTGCCAGTGCGGGGCTGCGGGTCATTATTTTTGCCAAACAGCGTATCGGGGCAGGCGCACAGGTTTATCTCGTGGGAGCTCAACCTGCCGTCCTCGATGTCATTAAAATGAGCGGTCTGGATACATTCATGAACATTCAAGAAGATTTTGAAGCCTAGCCGCTCAAGGGGGGGGGGTCTAACATGCCAAAAGCATCCTTTCCGGCAACACTTGACCGTCTTGAAGAAATGATTGCATTCATTCTTGATTTTGCTGAAAAACAAGAATTAGATCAGTCCGCAGCAATGAAGGTACGATTGGCGGCAGAGGAAATTCTGGTTAATATTATTAATCACGCATATCCCAACGAATCAGGTGAAATCAATATTGCCTGTACGCCGGCCGAAAACTCTGCCGCGGGTCTTGCGCTTGAAATCAGGGACACTGGCTTACCGTTCAATCCGCTTGAAAAAGAAGATCCTGATATTTCGCTGCCGATGGAAGATCGACAAATCGGCGGGTTGGGAATCTTTCTGGCCAGAAAGGTCATGGACGAGATCAGCTATGAACGCCGGGGCGATACAAACATTCTGAAAATGGAGAAGCATGCGTCTTAAATCATTGCGTTCAACCATGATTATAAGGATCTGGGGTGTCAGCGCCCTGCTGTTCGTGGTTGCGATGGTGGTTGATTTTGCTTTCACAAAAGGCAAGGTCGAGGATGCAATTGAAGAAAACGCCGTCAACTTGGCGCGCTTCTACAGCAAGAAATTTGATATGCTGTTTGCTGAAGCTGCGGTAATCGCACGTATGTCCGCTGTTTATCTGGAAGAAACCTGCAAAGAAACAGAGACGCAAGAACGAGCGGTTGCCGTAGAGAATTTTTTGAAAAGAACTCTGGAGAATAATTCTTTTGTTTACGGTGTAGGTTTGGCTTTTGAGCCTTATGCGTTTTGCGAGGGTATTGAAACTTTTCTTCCTTTCCTTTTTCATCGTGACGGCGGCATTGTCAGCATCCAAATGGGCGATGTTGAGGGTTATACCCACACAGACAAGGATTGGTACCGGAAAGCCAGAGAGCTTGACCGGCCCGTCTGGTCTGAACCGTACCGGAGTGATGCCTCACCCGACCAACCGGATAAGGCCGACTTGCTAATAACCTATTCCTATCCATTGCGCCATAAAGAACAATTCATTGGTGTCGCTTTTGTTGACATATCGCTGGATATCATTTCTGAAAAAATTTCTGCCATTACTTTGCTGGAAAGCGGTTACGGATTTGCGCTTAGCAAAAGCGGCGCACTTCTGTCTTCACTAACACCAACAAAACGTTTTATCGAAAAAAATATCAGCGAACTAAGTCCTGAGCTTGCGCCTTATGTCAAAGATATCGGAAATATAGAAGGGTATGATTATCTCTTCACGCGCGCACCTGATCCGGCCCGTCGCGAACCTTCGTGGATTGTGCTGCGACCCGTTCGCCATGGAGATTTCGTGGTTGGTTCGGTTGGTTTTGTGTATCCGATTGATGAGGTGTATGCCCGCATTTACGACCTGCAGAAAGAATCAGCAATCGTAGGGATTCTAGGATTGATTCTGCTGCTGATTATTGTAATGGCTGTCTCTGACACCCTCACCCGTCCGGTTTGTGCCTTGGTGGGCGGGGCCTCACGCGTTGCAAAGGGCGATTTGGATTATAAACTGTCGGATATTTCATCCATCAGTGAAGTGGCCCAGCTTCGCGATGCATTTAATAAAATGTCCGATGATCTTAAAACCTATCTCCATGAATTACAGGAAAACGTGGCTGCACGCGAACGCGTCGAAAGTGAACTGCAAATCGCCCGGCATATTCAATCCAGCATGCTGCCACGCATTTTTCCGCCATTCCCGGATCGCAAAGAATTCAACCTGCATGCTGTCATGGAACCGGCACGTGAGGTGGGCGGAGATTTCTATGACTTCTTTTTCATAACCCCGGAAAAACTCTGCCTGGTCATCGGCGATGTTTCCGGCAAGGGGATTCCTGCTGCTCTATTCATGGTGATTGCAAAAGCATTGTTACGCATGGAGGCCATGAACGATATTCCGCCGGAACAAATCCTGACTCGCGTGAATAACCACTTATGTCCGGACAATCCAGAAAGTATGTTTGTAACAGTATTCTGTGCGGTTCTCGACACCGCGACCGGGACACTGCAGTGTGCAAACGCAGGACACAATCCCCCGCTGACGGTTCGTGCCGGCAGCACCGGCGCGCAAGTTGAAGCGATGGATGTCAGTCATAATCTGGTTCTGGGCGTCATGCCTGATATCGACTATAAACCGGACCGTTGCGCGCTCGGCAGGGGCGATATTGTTGTGCTGTATACCGACGGCATTACCGAGGCAATGGATCCGGATTCAAACCAGTTTACCGAACAGCGGCTGAAACAGGTTGTTACCGAAAACCATGATACAGAGATGTCTGTCCTGGTTCAAAAGGTACAGTCAGCGGTTGAGGAATTTGCCAACGGCGCGGAACAGTCCGATGACATAACCATGCTGGCATTGCGATATAAGGGGTAACCGGAAAATAAAGAGCATAAGGAGGATTGATCATGTTTTATCAACGCGAGACGATGGAAAGCCGGGCGATTGTAGATGGATTGGTTGGAACATATCTTGGCAGCGGCGAGGCTATGAACGCCATGCACTGGGTGTTTCAGGACAAGACTGCGCTGCCCCCGCACAAACATGAGGCAGTACAGTTCGGCTACATTATCAGGGGAGCTTTCGATACGGTAATAGGAGATGAAAAACAGCGCCTTAAAGCCGGGGACTCATATTTCATCCCACCGAATGTTGAGCATGCGTTTGTTGCGGTAGGCGAAACAGAAGCTATCGATGTATTCAGCCCGGCGCGCGACGATATACCACCTTGGGTGCGTTAATAGGACAAAATAACGTATGCAGCATAAAATTAATAAAGTTGGCGTGATTGGCTCCGGTGCAATGGGTGCCGGAATTGCCGCAATTGTTGCCAACTCGGGTATCCCGGTTGTCTTGCTGGATATGGTACCGCAATCTCTTTCATCCGAGCACGAAAAAGCCGGCCTCAAGCTCGTTGATCCGGAAGTGAGAAACAGCATCGTACAAAGCGGATTTGACAGAATACGACCA
>PXDI01000068.1 GCA_003565095.1 PVC group bacterium
ATCAAAAAAGCGAAGCCAGTGCGGCTGCTGATAGATGAAAGCCTGACGCTCGAGCTGCCGCGTGGCGCTGGCCGCAAAAAACTGCGCCTGGACGCTGCGTTTCCTGCGCTACACGGCACCAAAGGTGAAGACGGTGCGCTGATGGGGCTACTAGAGATGGCTAATATCCCATACGTTGGCTGCAATCTACCTGCCAGCACGGTTGCGATGGATAAGGCGCTGGCCAAGACGGTCGTGGCCGACGCTGGCGTATCGATTACGCCTTTTGTGAGTTTGACGCAGCATGAATACGAGCAACCTGAGCCGCGAAAAGACATCATGAAACGCATTAAGGCGCTCAAGAAACCACTATTTGTTAAACCAGTGCATCTGGGTTCGAGTATCGCGGTAGCGCGGGCGGAAACAGTCTCGGAAATAGAGCAAGCAATTGAGGTGGCGCTGCATTATGACAACAAGGTAATCGTCGAGGAGGCGGTGCACAATCTGATCGAGGTCACGGTACCGATCATCGGTAACCAGCAGTTGACAATCGGGCATGTGGAGCGGCCGTTGTTGGGCGAGGCTGATACGTTTGACTTTGAGACAAAATACCTCAAACACGGCGCAGGCAAAGGTAAGTCGGCCAGCAAGGGCGTGCATGGCTACAGTGAACTACCCGCCAAGCTCGATAACGGACTGTATCAAAAAGCGGAGGGGGCAGCCGAAGCTGCCTACCACGCGGTCGGCTGCGCTGGTATCGCGCGAATTGACCTGTTGATTGATGAGAAGACCAAGGTAGTGTATTTCAATGAGATTAATCCGATGCCAGGCAGTTTGTATCGACACAACTGGGCGCAAAAAGGCATCTCGGCGGTGGATTTGATAGAAAAACTTATCAGCTACGCGCACGAGCGGCACGAGGAAAACGCCAAACAAAATCGTGGGTTTCACAGTAATTTTCTCGCACAAGCGAAGAATTAATAGTTTTGATAGAGAGCTGAGATTATCTCAGCAGCAAAGGAGCAAGCATGAAAAAAATAACACTCTACACCACCCCAACTTGTGTGTTTTGTCCAGCGATCAAAAAGCTGCTCGATGGTGAGCAGCTTGAGTACGATGAGGTTGATGTCAGCGAGAGCGAACAGGCGCTCGAACGCATGAAACAGGCGTCTGGCCAGATGGGCGTGCCAGTGACGGTGATTGGCGATACGGTTGTGGTTGGTTTTGATAAGAAAAAGTTGAAGAAAGCGCTGCAAGACTAATGCAAGACCTCGTGATAGTCGGCGGCGGGCCGGCAGGTATAACGGCAGGGATTTATGCGGCGCGCAAAAAGCTGCGTACGGCGCTAGTATCATCAGATTTTATCGGGCAAGTAGGCCTGACGGGGCCGATAGAGAACTGGCCGGGTGAGGCGTCGATCCAGGGCGCTGCGTTAGTCGATAAGTTCGAGGATCATTTGCGTAGGCAAGCAATTGAGATTATCGAAGAAGACGTGTTGTCGATTACAAAAAACGAGCACTTCATAGTCAAGACAGAAGACGGTGAGTTGACCTCACGCACGGTGCTGCTAGCGACTGGTCGAACACCACAACAGCTCGGCGTACCAGGCGAGCGGGATTATATTGGCAAGGGGGTGGTGTACTGCACGACGTGTGATGCGCCGGTGTATCAGGATAAAAAAGTCGTGATAATTGGTGGCGGGAACAACGGCTTTTCTTCTGCCATTGAGCTGACGGATTATGCGACTGAAGTCACGCTGCTGGAAATTGCAGATAAGTGTCGAGCAGATGAGCTGTTGCAGGAGCGAGCAGCTAAAAAGGGCGTCTCAATACACACTAATCAAACAATCACAGAAATAGTGGGTGATGATTATGTATCTGGGGTCACGTTGCAAGACGGCAGCAGTTTACCGGTCGAGGGTGTGTTCGTTGAGATCGGCTCGCTGCCAAATTCGAGTCTGGCGCCGACGGAAGTCAAACGCAATGAGCATGGCGAGATTGAAATCGATTATTATAACTGCGCCACAAGCCTCGAAGGTTTTTATGCGGCTGGCGACGTGACCAACATCCGCGACAAGCAAATCGTTACCGCTACTGCAGAGGGCGCCAAAGCTGCTTTGTCGGTCTACGACTATTTACAGTTTTCTCCGAAGCTATAGTAGCTAGTGTCACACGTCTCGTCGTCGGAGATCTGAGCCACTATATTGGTTGGCCCATCTATTTTGTGTGTATGACGGAGGTGATATATACTTGTTTGCGGTATGATTGAAAAACTTAGTACGCTCGCTATAAAGCGGTATCGGCCGTCATTGCTGATTTGGTTGCTGGTGTTGTTGTTTGGCGTATGGAGTTACACCACGTTTCTAGACAGGGAAGGGTTTCCTCCTGTCGAGGTGCCGTTTGCGACGGTGAATGGGGTGTATTTTGTCGATGATGCCAAGCAGGTCGATGGGCAGATCATAGCTCCGATCACGGATCAGTTGGCGGGCGTCGATGAGATATCGAGCATTAACAGTGTGGCACGAGATGATTCCTTCTCGATGTTCATAGGCTTCTCTGGCGATATTAGCTCGGCTGATGGAGCAGATTTGGTGCGAGATA
>PXDI01000388.1 GCA_003565095.1 PVC group bacterium
AGACACGATATGCGCGTCGCAAGTAGTCCATCGTCGAAATGTCGCACCGATGTTCAACTACCGCCACATCTGAAAATGGAACTGGCTTATGTTGTGGATTTGCCCTTACCGCAAACTCACAATCTGCACTTGACTTTACCGGCAGGAATAAGCCGTATTTTTCAAATAGTTTTTTAGCCACTAACATGTTGCCGCCAGACAATCGTCCCTTTTCAACCACTGCGGCCTTCCGCTTTTCTGCACTGCGGGACCAGGCAAGCAGTCGACTCCCCAGTGTCGGAGTTTCCACCCGACTCTCGATCCGTCCGCCAGCCAACCCGAGATCACTGCTGCGGGCTGCTTTAAGCATAGACGCTATCCAGATTGGGCATGGTACAGTATCCGCGTCCAAAAACAATAAGTACTCACCTGAAGCATGCGTAATACCGCGGTTGCGGGCAACATAAGCAGATGGTATCTGCTCTGACAATGCAGTCACCCCCGGCCAATTGCACGCAACGTCTAAACTGCCATCCGTTGAACCATTGTCGACGACAATCACTTCAAACTGTTCACGAGGCAACGTCTGCGCATCCAAACCAGCCAGCACTTTCGGTAAATGCTGTACATCATTTCTGCACGGGATAATCACCGAAGCCAGTAGCTTTTTGTTTTCAACATTCATTTTGCACTCAAATAATGCTGATATCACCCATTACATTAATACCGGTATACCCACATGTGGAGAAAAGCACAAACGTTCAAATAAGTATCAATTCGCAAAATTAGTTAATTTCGCGGTTAATACCATTCACATATACTTCTTGGTGCGGAACTTTCTCGATCCCACCAACCTTGCGTCGGTGGTGAAGGAAGTTGAGAAATACCGGCAAATCGTTGACGCAACGTTTACCTCCACCGACCCAAGGTCGGTAGGCTGTTTATACCGAAAAAGTTATAGAGCATAGTATAATATCTTTCTTTTCAACTTCTGCAACCGCCGTCTAACCGCATAGTAATACGGAACCAACATGCCCGCAACGCCTGGGTCAAAAAGCACAGGCGGCCAATATCTCACCGCTTTCCATAGCATGCGTTTGCGCTCTGGTAGTGAAAATTCAACACCATAGCGCAATGTATGCCGAATCCTACCGCATTGCGCCGCCCGCCGCCAACGTCGTGGTCCCGCTCGCAAGACCTCATTTTCTTCCGTCATACGCTCATAATCCCGCAGAATCTTATCTTTTTGTCCATCACGCTGCTCAGGATGCATACGCCGACATGCCCAGAAAGCGTCGACCTTCAATGCAGCGGGGTATTGCGACAGCATGCGCAACCAACACTCCGTATCGGCATTAAAGAATTCCTTCGACCATCCCCCTACAGCCAGAAAGGCTTCCCGTCGGAAGAACGCAGCAGGCTGTAAAACTACAGTTCGCTTCGACAGAAATTTCGTAAAAGAGTAAGGACCGGTTACAAAACGGGACAGTTCTTGCCCTTCTGCATCAACTTTGATCGTATCTGCATAAATCAAACCTTTATCAGGATTGTCCTTAAACAGCTTAACAGCCTCTGCAAAAGCGCCCGGCAAATAATAGTCGTCCGAACTTTGAATCGCGCAAATATCACCCTTCGCGCGATTCACCCCTTTATTCACGGCATCCTGAACGCCATCATCGGGCTCCGAAACCCATTGCAGTTCAGGAATATCACCAAATGACTTCAAAACATCTACGGTCTCATCAGTAGACGCCCCATCCACTACCAGAATTTCTATTGGTCGATAATCCTGCTGCAAACAAGACTCGATCGTCTCCCGGATAAACCGCCCCTGATTGTAGCTGGGAATCACAATCGAAACCAACGGTCTCTCCGGCAACGCCGAAAGCTCGGGCGCAACCGGGAAAGACTTTAGACTTTGGACTTTAGACATCAGACACTTGGGGTTAGACATTAGAATCTTCCGTAGGAAGATGATGCAAAAAAGCGTGTATGTTTGTTGGCAACCGTTGATGAGTTGGTTTTTATGGGTTGTTAAGCTCGATATCCCTTGTCTCGCACTTTGTCTCGCACTTCGTCGATTTGGACAAGGTGCGAGACAAGGTGCGAGACAAGGTGCGAGACAAGGTTAGTCCCATCCTCCCACGGGATGGCTCTGTAAAAGTTATTTTTGCAGCAATTCTCATTATGGACGCAGCCGCCTAAAGGCGGAACTACAAACGCCGTTAAATCTCGTAAAAACGCGTTTGTAGTACCGGCTTTAGCCGGAATTCTCACGCGTTGGTGTCCATAATGAGAATTGCTGTTATTTTTGGGGTTGCGGATGACATCTGCATTAGACTGTGTTAGACCAGAACGTGGGACGCGTAAAGTAAAACGGGAAATGCAATGGGCAGACTACAGACCACAGACTTTCGAGCACACTCAAACCTCCGCCAAATCATCCCGTCACAAAATCATCCTGCCCCCCCATCTACTACCATTCGATTCGAAGACCTTGACCGCTATATTGGGCAAGGGTCTCATCCCTTGATAGCAGTGTCATCGAATGTTCGATCGCTTGCCAAACAGGCATCCGGTCAAAAGGATCTCGATGA
>PXDI01000088.1 GCA_003565095.1 PVC group bacterium
CAATGGCTGAAGGCTGGCATACATATGCGGAGGAGCCGGGGGATGCCGGCATGCCGCCGGATATCCGTATCAGCGGTCCGGACGGGTTGGAAACGGGGTCGTGGCGTTTTCCCCCTGCGCAGGTTTTCACCGATGATCTGGGGTCGTATTATGGTTATGAGGGGCAAGTGGCGTTGATTGGTTCGGTGAAACTGCCTGCAGTTTTGCCGGTCGGGCAGGCTGTTGAGTTGGCGGTTGCGTTGGATTGGATGATCTGTCTTGATATCTGTGTGCTGCTGCGTGACAGTCAGACATTGACCATTACAATGGCAGAGCAGTCGGGTGAAGCGGGTGAAGAGTGGCAGAAGATTCTGGAAGCGGGCGGATGGTCTGCCCGCGAAAAAACAAATACGGAAGCGGATGCTTCCGGGAAGGAGTAGGGGAATGAGTAAGGTAACAATCAATGCCGCGGTGGCGGCTGTGGCGGTAATGACGGCTGCGGTGGTGCTGGCAGACAATGCTGCGCCGGCTTTTGAACTGCCGGATGTGAATGGCGAGCAGCACTCATTAGAACAGTATGCCGGGAAGATCGTTGTGCTGGAATGGACCAACTACGATTGCCCGTTTGTTAAAAAGTTCTATAGTGTCGGCGCAATGCAGGGCTGGCAGGAAAAATACACCGGTAAGGATGTTGTCTGGCTGAGCATCTGCTCATCGGCGGAGGGCAAACAGGGGCATTTTTCGCAGGAAGAGTGGCTGAAGCGGATGGAGCAGTCAAAGGTAAAGGCGACCGCGGTTCTGCTGGATGTAGACGGGGCGGTCGGACGCGCCTATAATGCACGCAACACTCCGCAGATGGTGGTAATCAATCCTGACGGCAACGTGGTATACAATGGTGCCATCGATGACAAGCGTTCTGCGAACTCAAAAGATATTGAGGGTGCACGCAACTATGTTGTTGAGGTTCTGGACGCAATGTTAGCCGGTGAAGAGTTTGATGTACCGGAAACCCAGCCATACGGCTGCACGGTGAAGTACTGATTCAGCTTACCGCCCAGGTGCGGATCAGCCATAGAACCAGGATCATTACTGCAAAATAACCTGCAAGAATGGCCTGGTACAGCTTCCAGTTGCGCTTATAGTTGAACTGGCGGCGGCTGTCGCGCTTGAATACCAGATCATCAATGCCGGCGGGTATCGGGCACTTGCATAGCAGGCTTGCCAGATATCCGCCGGCAAAAGTGATCAGGCATCCGGTCACATTCCACCACAGCCAGGAAACGCCGGGCAGGTATTTCCAGGTCAGCAGGTTTCCGCCGAAGCCGGCAAGAATGCCGATGACCACTCCGCGGTCGTTTGCGCGGCGGGTCAGGGTGGCCAGCAGAAACGTGGCCAGAATCGGTCCGTTAATCAACGATCCGATCATGTTAATGGTTTCGATCACCGAAGCGGAAATGTCGGCCACAAAGAAAGAAAAGCCGACACACAGTCCGCCCCAGAAGACTGTCAACAAACGCGAAAGAAGCAGTTCGCGGCGTTGCGGCATCGCATCGCGCACAAAGAAGCGCTGAACGATATCGCGCATGGTTGTTGCGGAAAGCGAGTTGATGGTTGAGTCGAGCGATGACATGGCCGCGGCAAACAGCGAAACAATAATGAGCCCGACAATTCCGCGCGGCAGATAGTTAATGCAAAAGGCGGGTACTGCCAGATTGTAATTGGCTTCGCCGCCGGCTTCGGTAATCAGTTCCAGGAATTCCGGGTTTTTCACTGCATAGGCGCCGATGGCCACCCCGACCAGACTGTATGTGACCACCAATGGAAAACGCAGAATGCCGCCGATAAACAGCGACATATTGGTATCGTCAATGCTGGCGGTGGAAAGTTCGCGTTGAACCTGAGTCTGGTCGCAGCCGTAATAACTCAGATAAAGAAACAGTCCGCCGAAGAGCATCGGTAGAAACGCAAAGGTTTTGCCGTCCCCGAGTCCGTGACCGGAAAAATCCATTGTGCGTGACTGTTCTTCGGGAAAATACTCCCAGACGGCGCTCCAGCCACCGGTCATTTGCACAGCATAATAGAGGCAAAGGATTATCCCCAGATACAGGATTGCCATTTGTATGACGTCGGAATAGATCACTGCGCGCATGCCGCCAAGGCAGTCGTAGATCACCGTGATAATTCCGAGGATTATAATGGCGGCCCAGAGCGGGATGCCCAGCAGTTCGCGGATGACAAGTGATATGCCGTAGACGGTGACCCCGGTGGAAAACGCGCGCAGAAACTGGAACAGGACAGAAAGCAAGGTGCGGCTGCCGACGCCGAAGCGGTGCTCAAGGTATTCATAAACTGATACCAGATTCAGTTTGCGGAAGAAAGGCAGCAGAAAGAGCATAATGCCGATCATTGCCAGCGGGACGGCCAGTTCGTATTGCAGCCAAAGCAGTCCACCCACCGCGATGACGAAAGCCGGAGCTCCCAGCAGGCTGTTGGTGGAGCACTGGGTGGCCATTGTTGATAGCGCAATCGGCCAGACGCCCATGCGGTTGCCGCCCAGATAATAGTCCTGCTCTGATTTCTGGCGCCGGCCGACGTAGGCCGACATCCCGATCATGCCGGCCATGTAAAGGGCAACGATTGTCCAGTCAATTCCTGTCATTGCAAATCTCCCGTTTCAACGCCAGTCGTTAGACGTGGTCTCTAACGCATAGCCCCTCTTTGCATCCAACAAATCCGGCTGTTTCGGCAGTTCTGTCAGATTTGACAGACTCTAGACTTTTTACATAGCAAGCTATTCGCGGTGCTTCAAGCATAACATTCTCATTTTCCGGGTTGTTTTTTTGAATCGGTGCTGGCATTGTAGAAGTTCATTTGTTGCAAATTAATGAAAGGATCGGCAGGTATGCAGGAAATAGCGGCCCGTTTTGATGGAATTATGCAGGAACTTGAACGTAAATCAGCCCGTTACCGCGGTGACATTGACGGCGGCGGCAAACTGATTGAAGAACAGAATGTTATCTTGAAAAATATCGAGCCGGCGGAAACCGGTGACTTTCTGCTGCTGAAGGCATTACATAACGGTTATCTTCCGGCCGATGATCCCTTCGGCAGATTTGAGGATTTCCCACGGCAAACATTATTTGAAGCCACTCCGCAGGCTTTGGGGCTGCCGGATTGCTGGAAAGGGTTTGATTCAATCCGCATGCGGCTTGAAAACGGTGATCAGCCCTTGACTGTTGAATTTATTGTTGTCGGTGCACGCGGACGCATTACCGACCGGCGCGATCTTGCCGCCGGCGAGGCTGCTGATTTCTGCATTGAGCTGATTGATCTTCCGCTGGTGCAGGGGAAACTGCCGGAGTTTGAGCCTACCGGTATCCGGCTGGTGTTTTTGTGGAAAGGCGAACATACCGCGCACTCTGTTACAGTCCGCGAAATACGGCTGATGCCCTCAGCCGACGGCAAGCCGCAGGCATGTGTAGATACTTTTGGCCAGCGTATCAATGCTGACTGGTCGGGGAAGGTGCGCAGCGTTGATGATCTGCGCAAGAAAGGCGAAGAAGAGCAGGCGGCATTGGCGGCAACTCCGCCGGTTGCGGAACGCAGCCGCTATGGCGGCTGGACCGGCGGGACGCGTTTTGATGCAACCGGATTTTTCAGGGTTGAGCAGGATGATGCGGGGCGCTGGTGGTATGCTGATCCGGAAGGATGGCCGTTCTGGTCGGCCGGTGTTACCGGAGTGCGTTACAGTGATGACACTTCAATTGAAAACCGTGAATACCTGTTTGAGGAATTGCCGGATCGCAACGGACCGTTTGCTGAAGCTTACGGAACGCATATGCCGTTGGTCGGCTCGGGGCAGCAGCCGTGTGAGACGGTTTCGTTCTACCGGCTGAATCTTCTGCGCAAGTGGGGGTCATTTGAGGCCTGGCGGGATCATGTTGTAAAGCGTTTTAAGGCGTGGGGATACAATACTGTTGCGAACTGGTCATGCGATCTTATGATGCAGCAGCGTGCTGTGCCGCATGTACGCAGTCTTGGTACCCGCGGGCCGATTGAATGCCACATTCGTGGAAGCTTCTTTGATGTGTTCGATCAGCGCTGGGAGGAGTTCTTCAATTCCCAATGCGCTCAAGCTGCCGCGGTTGAGCGCGGTAATCCCTGGCTGATCGGTTATTTTGTTGATAACGAGAAAGGTTGGGCAAGGGAGGCCGGGGGGCTGCATTTGCTGGAAGCTGCTGCCGATGCCCCCTTGCGGGATGAATGGCTGCGGCTGCTTCAGGAGAGCTTTTCCTCACTGGAGCAGATGAACACGGCATTAGGGACGGCCTTTCAGTCATGGGAGGCGGTACGTGCGGCTTCGAATGATGACATTCCGCGTAATCATGCCGGACTGGATCAATTAAAGGCGTTGGAGGATTTATACACGGAAACATATTTCAGTAAAGTGCGGAAGATTCTCAAGCAGCATGATCCTGAGCATCTTTATCTAGGCTGCCGTTTTGTGCGTCAACCGCCGCGCCGGGAAATTGTGCAAATCGCCGGTAAGTACTGTGATGTAATGAGTGTGAACTGCTATTCTTTAGTACCGGAAAAAGAAACCTTTGATAAATGGTATAAATGGTCCGGGCGACCGGTACAGATTGGTGAGCACCAGTTATCGATGTATGGTCCGCGCCAGCTTCCGCAGTTGTGGACAACCTTTACCGCGGAGGAGCGCCGGGAGTTCTATCCTAAGTTTGAAGAAACTTTTGCGCGCATGCCATATTCAATCGGCAGTCACTGGTTCCAGTATGCCGATCAGTGTATTACCGGGCGTCCCAGCAACGGAGAGAATCAGATTATTGGAATGGTGGATATCACTGATGCCCCGCATCCGGAAATGAGAGAAGCGGTGCGGATTATCGGCGAGAATATCTACAAATGGCACATGGCCGCTGAATGAAAGAACTGTCCACAATACCGGTGCCGGTATATGTTGATTTCGATGATGTCTTGTGTGAGACCGCCCGCGGTTTGATTGATGTTATCGATGAGCATTTCGGGCGTTCGATTGAGTTCGAGGATATTCACTCGTTTGATCTGGCGTTATCGTTCGGTTTGGATGAGCACGAACTGGCGCGTCTGATGGAATTTGCCCACACGGCGGATATTCTGACGGCATTTGCCCCGGTAAAGGGGGCGGTTGAAACACTGCGCGACTGGGCTGGGCGCGGTGCGCGTATCTGGATTGTAACGGGACGTCCGCCCCTGACCGAGGACGCATCGGTTGAGTGGCTGCAGCGCTATGGGGTGCCGTATGAACGTCTGATATTTGTAGACAAATACGGACGGTTCAAGGCGGATGTGCATGGTGCGGCGCTGACGCTTGATGAATTGAGTCAGTTGCCGTTCTCGCTGGCAATTGATGATGCTCCGCAAATGGCACTGTATCTTTCAGAAACAATGCATGTAGAGACGGTGATGCTTGACCGTCCATGGAACCGGGGCATTCAACTCTCCGGCAGCGTGACACGCTGCTTCAACTGGGCGGAAATTGCTTTGCTCTTGCCAAGCAGTGGTTTCATGGCATAATTTCTGCTTTTTGAAGCCTTGATGCCCCGGTAGCTCAGTTGGACAGAGCGTCGGATTCCTAATCCGAAGGTCACGCGTTCAAGTCGCGTCCGGGGTACCATAATGATAGGTTGGTTCGGAATTTGGTCTGAATGGTGCAATTAATCAGGAGTATGAGGAAATGAAGCTGCCGGTAATGACGATTGTATTGGGTATGTTTGTGGCGGGCTCGCTGGTGTATGCTGGTTTTCCTGAGGGATGGGATGCCAATTCGCCGGTTTTTCGCGGGCCTAATGGCAATGGATTTCTGCCGAAGGCGACAGCGGTAACTGAATGGAGTGAAGCCGACAGTCAGAATATTTTGTGGAAAGTGGCATTGGGCGGACCGGGCTGGTCAAGTCCGGTGGCCTGGGGCGACAAAGTGGTCGTTACCTCCGCTGATCAGGAAGTGCGGCGCGTGCATTGCTATAATGCCGCCACCGGAGAGCAGATGTGGTTGAGCGAAGTGCCGTCGATTGAAGGCACCACTGATGACTATGAACTGGACACAATGGATCCGCGCTGGGATGAAATCATGCATGCGGCCGCCACCCCGGCCACCGATGGCAAGCTGGTCTTTACCCTTTTCTCCAATGGGCAGCTTTCCGCATTTGATCTTGCGGACGGGGCACATAAGTGGAGTGTTGCTTTGGGGGACAGCTCGTTCAACACATATGGTGTGGCTAATTCCCTCCTGGTTTACGGCGGCAATGTTATTGCGGTGTTTGAGGGGGATCCGAGCATTATCGCCGCATATGACAAGGCTTCCGGTAAAGAAGTTTGGAAGAGCAATCGCAGCGGGGCGACCTGGGGTTCTCCGGTGCTGGCAGAAAATGAAGCCGGCAGGATGCTGGTAATCGTGTTTGCCGATCCGAATGTAACTGCGTGGGATGCGGGCAGCGGCGAGCAGGTATGGAATCAGGATGTTCTTACGCGCAGTCCTGAATATTGTGTTGGTCCTTCGCCGACGGTGGCCGGGGGTGTTGTGGCGGTGAATGCGGATAATTGCGGTATATACGGCTTGAATATCAATACCGGCGAAAAGCTGTGGGAAATTGAGGATCTGCCGGATGGCAGCGGTTTTCCGGATGGCGCCAGTATGGCAACTGACGGTAAACTGCTTTACCAGTATTTCGAGTTTGTGCTGACGATTATCAATCCGGCTGACGGTGAGGTTGTCAAGCAGATGGAGGTGGATGAGTTTGCCACATATGCCTCGCCGCTGGTGATTGGTGATAAGCTGTATCTGTTTGCCGACCATGCGGCCGTGGTGCTTACCACGGGTGTTGAGCCTTCGGCAGTCGGTACCGCGGCGATGAATGAAGGCTCGGATTCAACCCCCGCGGTAGCCGGCGGAAGAATCTTTATCCGCACTGACGACTCGCTGTATGCGATTGGAAAGTGATGCATTCCGGCTTGAAGATTGCCCGACGGTTCTTGACTGAGCCTGACAAACGGCTGCTGTGGAAGTTCTCCTATAACTTTGCCTGGCACGGAATGCTGGCGGTCAACCGTTTTAAGCGGCAGGTGAAGCATGGGCAGGTGGTTCCGGCATTTATAATCATTTCGGTCACCAGCCGCTGCAATCTCGACTGTCAGGGCTGCTGGATCGGCGGCAATGCCGCCGCACAGGATTTATCCCCCGAAGCACTTGATAATATTATCACTGATTTCAAACGCCGTGGCAGCCGGTTTTTCGGGATTCTGGGGGGGGAGCCGCTGCTTTACGATAAGTTGCCGGAAATCTTTGCAAAACATCCGGAATGTTATTTTCAGTTATTTACCAACGGGACTTTATTGACGGCGGAATTTGCGGCGGGATTACGCCGGTTGGGGAATGTTACTCCGTTGATCAGTGTTGAGGGGTTGCGAGAAGTAAGCGATGAGCGGCGCGGGGGCAGTGATGTATATGAGCGCACGATGCAGGCGCTTGAGCACTGTCGCCGTAACCGGCTGATTGCCGGGGTGTGCACCAGTGTGTGTGCTTCGAACATTGATGAGCTTGTAACAAACCGTTTTCTTCAAGAGATGGCGCGGCGCGGTGCATTATATGCATGGTATTATATCTATCGTCCGGTGGGACCCAATCCTGCGCCTGAACTGGCATTGAACAAGGAGCAGGTCCGGCGGTTGCGGCAGTTTATTGTGGATGCGCGCTTGAGCGCGCCGCTGGTAGTGGTGGATGCCTATTGGGATCAGGATGGCAAGGCGTTGTGTCCGGCGGCGACCGGAATAAGTTACCACATCGGTCCCGGTGGTGCCATTGAGCCTTGTCCGCCGATTCAGCTTGCGGCTGATAACGTTGCAGACGGGTGCGGCGTTGGTGATAAAATCCGCCATTCGGGGTTTTTGCAAGGCTTCAGAAAGCTGGCGACCGGGCGTACTCGTGGTTGCATATTGCTGGAGGATCCGCAGGCGCTGCTGGATTATGCCGAGCGCAGCGGTGCGCTGGACTCATCCGGTCGCGGTTCTGTAAAGAGTGAGCTGGCGGCAATGCAGAAATCAGCGGGGCATGACATGGGTGATGAAGCGATTCCTGAGAAATGTATACTAACCCGTTTTGCCAAAAAGCACTGGTTTTTCGGTTTTGGCGCTTACGGGTGATCTCAATAGCTAGCTCGGTTGTGCCTGTAATTCCTTCCAGAAATCACGTGGCGAAAGAATGCACATGGATCCGATTGGCTTCACACTCCGGATTTTCTTGTCGCCTGTAATAAAAAATCATATTGTGCAGATTCTGCCGCCGATAGTATACACCTTCAAGCAGGACCGGACTCAGCGAACACTCATGCTCTCAGGCGGCTCTGGTTCCTTCTTGCCTCTGACGCAATCCCCTTATATATCACCGCAGCTTCTTGAACCAGGGATTAGTCCCCGACCGCTTCGCAGTCGGAACTAATCCTTATTTTGTTCGGCGATCCTTTTTTTAATATTCAACACAAGACGGAGCCCATCGTCGATTTCATTTATGACAGACTGATCGAGCTTCGCAATTCGCTCGGTCAGAAATGATTTGTCTAGCGTCATGATCTGCGAGACATTGGCAACAGACGCCTTGGGCAGTCGAGTGCAGCGCTTGGACAACAAGACATTGCCAGGGGCCGCCTGCAGCTCCGCGTTGGACGTGAGCGCTATGACAACAACAGTGTTGATCTTGCTCGCGTTGAACTCGTCCCCTTGAACTACAAGCACTGGGCGCCTGTACCCGGGCACCGATCCACGTGGCGGGCGGAGCGTCGCCCACCAGAGTTCCCCGCGCTGCATCACCAAATCTCCTCAGACAGCGATGCGGCCTGAGCGTTCAGAACGGCGCGCAGCAGGCGCGGGCTTCAGGCCATCGCCTGACTGCTCTTGTTCGGTGTGATGTCATCAGGATCGAGTCGTGTTTCGTGTGGAGCGAAGGCCTTGTGGCGTTTCGGATCGAGTTCCATGCCGTCAGCGGCCAGGGTGGAGCGAAGTGTCTGCACCTGGACCTCCCGCACGTCACGCGCCTTCATTTCTGTAGCCAACGCAACAGCTGTCCCGGCCGCCTGCCCCATCGCGCAGCAGGTGGGCGTCATGCGACAACTGCTGTGAACAACTTGGTCGGCACTGATGCACTTTCCAGCCATGAGAAGATTTGGGAACCCCTTTGCCAGCAGACAGCGGACCGGAATGGAGTAAGGAAGGAGCTTCTGCCGCCATCCGGAATCTCCCGGCTTGGTGAGGCTGTGGAAGTCCACCTGACTGGTTGCCACCGCAATCCCATCGTGGAAGTCCAGCGGCGAGTCGCGGTCCAGGACTTGATCGGCATCCAGAACGTAGTCGCCCATGATTCGCCGCCCTTCGCGGATTCCGATCCGTGATCCGCTTGAAGCCAAGGCGTAGGTCGGGAAGTCATGGGTCTGCAGATAGTGCACGATACGAATCAACTGGCGGCGGGCCTCACGTTCGGCTTCGCTCAGGCTGAAAGGGGCTGTCGGGTCATATCCCAGTACCTTCGTGGCATTCATGTAAACACGGTTGTTGTCGATGAGCCAACCGCCCCCCAGTCCCGGTAACTCCTTCTGGGAGCGGATGGGATCGAGCCCCTCCGGCAGATAGGGGGTCTGGGGCTTGCCAACATCATACATCCACGCCGCGAGCGTCATGTGCAAGACGCGGTGTCCTGTCGAATCGCCCTGCATGAACTCCGCACCGGCCAACGCGCAAAGATCGCCTTCGCCCGACGCATCAACAAAGAACTTCGCCCGTGCAGGGAACAGTGTTGAGCAACAGGCGATACTGATTTCCTTGACCGTCTCGGCCTGCTTGCGAACACCGCATACTGAAGCATGGAAGAGCACGTGAACATTCGCCTTCTCCGCCATCAATTGCCACGCCACCTTCAGGTATTCCGGATTGAAGAACCGCGGACCTGCTGCCGGAAGCCCGAAGTGCTTGATTTCCTGTAGCACGGCGGAAAAGATGTTGCCCATTCCGTCGAGAGACGCAAACCACTCGCCAACCCCGCCCGAGGTTGAGACGCCCCCCAGGCAGTTTTGCTCTTCAACAAGCAGTACGCGGTGTCCGCGCCGTGCCGCCGCGATCGCGGCGGCCGCTCCGGCGGTGCCGCCACCGGCTACGATGATGTCGTATTCGATGTCGCTCATATTGCGTCTCCGTGTAGATTCATTTTCACCGAACGTGTGCAATGACGCGCAAGAAATGGCCGTGCGAAGCGCGGCTATTTCTTGTCGCTGTCGATTGCTTTGTTCAAGTAAGCCGCTACGCGGCAGTTGAAAAATAAAAGTGCTCATGGCATAAATACCGTTTGTTTCAGGTCGGTATCTTCCACCCGACAAGGATTTCGCGCAAAACGCGAAAATAAAGGAAGATGCCATGAGCAAAGAACTATTAGCAAAATTCGACGGCGACCTCAAGCTCGCAGGTTACGCAAAACGAACACGGCAGTCATATGTAAGAGCAGTGCGTCAACTGATGAACTTCTGGAGCTGTCCGCTCGAAGAAATCGAAGAGCAGCAGGTACGTGAGTACTGGCTGCACTGCAAGGATGAACTCGGCTGGCGCGGAGCGACTATGCGCATCAGTTACAGCGGGATAAAATTCTTCTATGCACACACCTTCAAGCAGGACTGGGAGACTCTGCAACTACTGAAGATCAAGCGGCATGTCTCCCCGCCCGAAGTCCTTTCGGTCGACGAGGTCCGGCGGATACTTCCGGCGCTTCCCACGCCGATGAATCATGCCTTCTATACGGCCGTTTATACTCTCGGTCTACGGCTGGGGGAGGCCCGCCATCTGTGTCCGTCGCAGATCAACAGCGAAAGGATGTGCGTATCCATCCGTGATGCCAAAGGCGGCGACCGGCTGGTGCCGCTGCCGGAAACCACCCTGGCGGTTCTGCGCCGGTGGTGGGTGACCCACCGCAATCCGCAGTGGATATTTCCGGCTCCCGGCCGGAACGGCCGTCAGGCCGGCACTGCGACACAGCCGGTTTCGGAGACCACCGTCCAGGGCGCGTTGCGCCGGACGGTCAAAAAACTCAAAATCAGCAAGCATGTTCATCCGCATACCTTCCGGCATTCGTATGCCACGCACATGCTGGAGGCGGGTGTGCCGATCCAGCATGTACAGCGCTGTCTCGGGCACCGCAGTCTGGTCACAACCATGATCTACCTGCATGTGACAAGCCTCGGTGAATCGCGCTCACGCGAAAAGCTCAACCAGCTTATGCGCGGTGTGCTTAATCCTGATCAAGACCGGAGGCTTTGATATGAGCCGCATACAGCAAATCTTTCAGGATCATGCCCCGGCATATCTCGAGCGTTTCGGCCGGCGGATGCCCTCCGCCCACCGCAAAGCGCTCAAAGCCATCATTCAATGCCGCAGCGGCGGATGCGGACGGCATGTCTTTGTCTGTCCCGACTGCGCGGAAAAGCATGTGGCAAAAAGTACATGCGGCAACAGGCACTGTCCGGTATGCCAGCACGGCAAGGCTGTCGAATGGGTTTACCGCCGCCAGTTGCA
>PXDI01000176.1 GCA_003565095.1 PVC group bacterium
TCTGTCCGCCCATCAAAACATGTAAAAATCGTTGAATTAATTCGGTCATACTGCCTCCGGTATGTTTGCAGAGTGTTTGCATAAAATACTTTCCTGTTTCTACACTATAAATATATCATTTTAAGCAATTCCAAGTAAAGGGGTTTAAGTCATTATTTGTAATGTATATAGGTAATAGTTTTGCTTGTGAATTGTCAGGGAAGTGTGAAGAGGGGAGGGTGGCAAGGTAACAAGGTGGCAAGGTGACAAGGTGGCAAGGTGACAAGGTAGCAAGGTGGCAAGGTGGCTTGTTTATAGTAGTTCTCAAAATCTTTGTCGCGAGCTTTGTCGCGAGCTTTGTCGAAATGAAGCGGAAGGGAGACTGAAGACCGGGGATGCGCGATGCGGGGGACGGGATACGGGATCGTGAAATTAGAAAGTAGAACGTGGAGAGTTGAGAGTGGGAGAGATTAGGCGAAAGATTATGGGGAGACACTAACCCCTAACCCCTAACGCCTGAATTTGAAGTGGGATACGAGATTATAAGGAGAATGCATAATGCTGGACGGACACGATTATCTGCACGATTTGTATGATCATTTGAATGATACCCCTATGCAGCGCAAGCTGCGTAAGCTGGCGCCGATGCCGATCGGCTGTGTTTTTATCCAATGGCCCGAGATGGATTATGCTGATATCCGTACTCATTTCAGGACTATGCGGGAACTGGGGTTTACATGCCTGAAGGGCATTATGCTGTGTCCTGGAACCGCGCGGCAGGAAGTGCAGAAAATTGCACTGGAGGAGGGGTTGAGTCCGTGGTGGTATGACGAGGCGGGCTGGCGTGATATTACCCCTGAACTGCTGGAGGAGCTGGGTCTGCCGGCCGGCATGGATATTGACGAAGCGCGGCAGCATCCCAAAATGCTTGAATACCAGCGTGGTGTGATGGAGCAGAGGATCAGTGTGGAGCCGCGTAAGCGGCGCAACGTGCAGCAGGGATCGGCGTTTCTGCCCGGCAAGCGCGATTTCGATGCCGTGCCCGGCACTAACAAGCTCACAGCCGGGACAGCGCTGGTTGATGAGGATGTTCCGTTGTTTGTCGAATGGCTGAAGAAGAATTACAAGGATCTTGATGAGCTGATGCATGCGTGGAACTGCCGCAGCAGCAGTCACGGACGGCATGGATGGCAGACGTGGGATGAAGTTGCCGCGGCTGTGCCGGGTTTTCCTCCCCGTGAATTCCGGCATTTGCGCGATATTCTGCGCTTCAAAAGCGATATGAAGCTGGAGCGGCTGCGGGCGCAGGTGGCGTTGTCGCACGAAAAAGATCCGGATGCTCCGGTACGCGCGGGCGGGGAGATCTCGATTTTTCTGCCGCATACAGCAGCCGGTATTGATATGGAAGGCTATGCCGAGACGATGGCTGAAGGCGGCTGTTTTTATCCTTCAATGCATCCCGGCTGGCATCTGGAGGAAGTTGCGTTTGAACTGGTGCGTCCGACGTTTATGCAGGCGGCGATGTGTGTCGATTGGGCGAAAGGTGTCTGGTCGGCGCCGATTGAATCTTCCGGCGGGCCGCAATGGTGGTCGGGCGGAGGCAAGGTGCCGTTTGTGCCTGAGGTGCAGATGCGGCAGCCGGCATTTACTTTTACGGAAGGCACGATGGCGCAACTGATTTGTTCCTATCTAGCTGCGGGATTCAAAGGGTTCGGTCTGTGGTGCTGGAATGCGCGTGAATCTGGGTGGGAGGCCGGCGAATATGCGCTATGCGACCGTAACAATCGCGTGACAGACCGCGCCCGGCGTGTCGGCCGTCTGGGGCAGTCCATGCGGCGTTACCGGCGGGAGTTGTGGCAGGCGCATAAGGAACCGCTGGTGGGACTGTTTCAGGACTGGGAAAACGATGCGATGTGGGCGGCGCTGGCGACATCCGGACGCGATAGCTATAAGACGCATCCTGTCAATGCGCGAATCGGTGCGGCGCGCGCACTGATGAATGCCAATGTGCCGTGGGAGCATGTGACGATGCGTCAGCTTGCCAAGGGGCTTGCGCCGCGCTATCCGGTTATTTATCTGCCGGCGGTGATGTGTTTGACTTCGGAAATGATCGGCATGCTGACAGAATATGTCAACGGCGGCGGCCGCGTGGTGATGGATATGCCGGGGGCGTGGCTTGATGAACGCGGTCATTTGGTGGCCACTGCTGAAGGCAGTCCTTTTGAAAAGCTCTTCGGCGTTGTTCTGAATGAGTATTCCTACTGCAATAACGAACCGTTTGAGCTGGACGGTCTGTCTTTGAGTGGTTTTACGGCAGTCATGACACCGACTTCCGCCGGTGTGCTTAAGCATTATCACAACGGCCTTGCGGCCGTAACCGAGAACCGGCTTGGCAAGGGGGCGGCGGTAATACTGGGTGCCGAGGCCGCGTTACAATGTCTGCGGCCGGGTAATGCCGGGATGGAGCGGCTGTTGGTGGATGTTGCGCTGGGCGGGCACGGTAAGCCGTTTGAGTGCGACGGTGCTTTGGTGTACCGGCTGGCCGCACCGCTGGCCGATCATTTCTTTCTGGTGAATGACGGGCCGGAGTGCAGTGTTGCGCTGCGGACCGGGGGCCGCTATGCAAATGTGCGCGACGTGGAAACAGATGCCGCAGTTGACTTGGCGGACATACAGCTCGCCGGTTATGATGCCCGCTGGCTGCGCGCGGAGCGGTAGTTGTTGCCTGGGTGGGCGCATGGGAGATGTTTTGTGTTAGGGGTTCAAAACGGCTTTACCATGTAATTCTGCACGCACGGCCCCTCGTGGTGGGGGGGGGCTTCCAGCTCCCGTCACTTTGCACAAGTCGCCGTGACAAGACGCAGGGAATGCGCCCTGCGGTTCGCCATGGGTTGTGTGATTTATCGGGTGTGTTGGAATGCTGAGTTTGGTGCAGGGCTGTTCTCTTTGCTCATTCGGTTGCGCCTTTTAGCCTCTCTGCCGCTGGCGCTTTTGAAAATGGGATCAGCGTCTGGAGCGATTCTCAAGAGTTTTGTCGTGATATAACAGACATAACCACGTCCGCTGACCTTGGTCGGCGGACGGAAAAATTCAAATTTGGGAAAAACTTCAGAAGGCAAATTGAGCCCATATAGAGCAAGATAAAGTGGTTAGCAAAATTCTTGCTCCCAAAGGGCTCATATCTTTATTTAAAATGTCGTTTTTTCAGAATTATCTTGCTCGCCGACCAAGGTCAGCGAGCGTAATCAAGACAAAACTTTTGAGAACTACATTATGAGCTCATTGTGGTTTCGAAAGTCTGGTATCCAGGAACGGTAGTTACTCCGTTTTTTTTATGATGACGCACCAGTGGCCGTTGTTGAGGTCGGTGATGCTTTCGATTGCCTGTCCTTCGGCACGGAAGCTGGCGGGAACGTTCTGGACCGGTTCACCGTCATCGAGGGTTACGGCCAGTCTTGCTCCGGGTGCCAGCGGCTCAAGTGCCAGCTTGGCTTTTACAAAATTCATCGGGCAGGGGACCCCTTTTAAGTCCAGTTCGATGGTATCCGTGTCTGCCGCTGTAGGCTCAGGTGCCTCCGTGGTTTTTTCGGCTGTTTGCACGGTCTTTTCCGGGGGATGAAATTCGAGATTGGCATCCAGCGTGGAATAGAGCAGCTCAACCCGTTCAAGCAATGATTTGATTTCCGCATTGCGGTCATCAAGTGCGGTTTTCCATCCTTCGGTGAAACCTCTGGCGCGTGTCAGCAATGCGCGGTATTGAGGGTCGACCAGTTCACTGTCGATAAAATGTTTCTCGAACTCACGCAGGACGGTATCGGCATCCTGAGCATCGACCCCGCGGGTAATCAACAGCGCGCGGGCGGCGGGCAACAGAATTTCGAACGGCGTCTGTGCTTTGTGTGCGGCTTGCAGGTCATTTTGGATTACCTCAAAAACACCTGCGCCGCATTCGCCTGCACCACGGCCGGCCATTGAAAACTCCTCATTGGCACCGAGGTCGCGATAAAATTCCGGGGCTGCTTTATACGTTGGAATGGCGGCATGTGTGCCGGCCAGTTCTTCAAAATAGTCATGCCCGCGGCGCTTGTAATATTGCAGAAATGATTCGGCTTCCTCGCGGTTGGTCTGAAAGTCGCGTGCCAGATCTGCCATAAAGCCGGGTAGGGCGGCGGCGGGGATGCGTCCGGCGGCTATCCCGAGCTGTGCGCCGTCGGCATTGCAGTGTCCCCCGACAGTCAATACATATGACGGAACCAGGCGGTTGTCGGCGCGCTGCGCTGCGCCGAAGAATCCGACCGCGGCGGCCGGCTGCTGTCCGCAGGCGTTCGAGCAGCCGTTGATATGGATATCAAATGCATCGAGCGTTGCACGAGAAAGCTTTTCCTGGGCGAGTGCATCAGAACAGGCTTGTGCGGCATTGCGTGCTAGACAGATTCCCAGCCGGCAGGTTGAGGCCCCCGCGCATGCCACAAAGCGGTCCAGCGGTACGGGGGAGAGCACATCAATTGAAAGTCGGCCAAGTTCCGCAGCCAGCGTGCTGATTTCCGCTTCCTTGACAAAACGGATCAGCAGATTCTGTTGACGGGTGGTACGCAGACCGTTTTCGGCGCTGAAGCGTCCGGCCAGCTTACCGATAATGGCGAAATCCGCGCTGTTGATAAAGCCCATTGGCAGATGCAGTGGCAGGGCAAAGAATCCCGGCTGGCGCTGGGGGATAACGCGGACCCCGTTATGCATTACGGCCGCGGGCGGTTGGCCGCAAAGTGCGGCAGCCGTATTCAGTTCCGGCTGTGCGTTCCAGGCGGGGACCCCTTCACTTGTTACCACTGCCAGTTCTTGATTGAAAAGATTTCTGAATTCATCAACTCCAATGCGCTCAAAAACAAAGCGCAGGCGTGCGCGGTGTTTATTGGTGCGGTCACCCAGCCGGTCGAAGAGGCGGCGCACCGCTTCGGCTGTGCGGATGATTTCGGCAGCCGGCTGCCATTCGCAAAGTTCATCGGCCGTACGTGATTGCGCCCCCATCCCGCCGCCGGCGAACACTCTGAAACCGGCTATACCGTTGCGCGTTTCGGCAACAAAGCCAAGATCGGAGATTTGCGCCAGCGCGCAGTCATTGGCGCAGCCGCTGAAAGCTATTTTATATTTACGCGGGAGGTTATAACTGCCGGTAAGCGCAATCAAATATTCGGTAACCGCATGTGCGCCGGGAGTGACATCAAACTGCTCATAGGGGCATATTCCGGCATATGGACAGGCGGCAACATTGCGCACGGTATTGCCGCCGCCGCCTTTGCTGGTGAGTCCGGCTTTGAGCAGTTCACGCATGACCGGCGGGGTGTTTTCGATTTTTACATCGTGAAACTGGACATCCTGGCGGGTGGTAACGTGCAGCAGCCCGTTGCTGTATTTTTCCGCCATGGCGGCCAGGGCGGCGCTGCTGTCACTGTCAAGCACGCCACCGGACACGCGCACGCGCACCATATAGGTGCCGTCGGTGCGCTGTTCGTAAACCCCGCGCGGCACCCGCCGCGCCTTGAGAATGCCGGCCGGCAAATCGCCGGTCAGAAAACGCTTAACCTCCTGTTCATAGGTATCAATATCGGCGGCGAGATCAGCGGGAAGCTTGCAGTTCAGTGTTTTCATGCAATAATTATCTCCACGGGTTGGGATTGACCGTCATTAACCGTAAAGCCTTTTAAGTCGGGTTTGTCGTTAACCGCCAGCGAGAGGATCAGATAAACAGTATCGGGCATATAAGCCAGGCGCAAATCTTCTGCTGAGAGCCGTGCGGGGGTTTCCGGATGACTATGCCAGACGGCCAGCATTTTGGTGCCGTTAGCGCGCATATCTTTGACCGCGGCGAATTGTTCTTCCGGCAGCATGGTGAAATGTTCGCTTGAAGCGTCGGCATTGGTCAGTTCGTAAAAACGTGTTACAGCGCCGTCATTCCCGGCGCACAGGCCGCAGGCCTCCAGCGGCGCGGCTTTCAGGGCGGCACCTAACATTGCCTCATAGCTTTCTCTGGTGATTTCTAATTTCATTGTTTCATTCACTCTGGTTAGACACTAGGGGCTAGGGGCTAGGGGTTAGGCGTTAGGGGCTAGGGGTTAGTGTCTCCCCATAATCTTTCGCCCTAATCTTTCACCCTAATCTCCCCCTCTCTCCACGTTTTACAATCCCCGCATCCCGCATCCCCGGTCTTCAGTCTCCCTTCCGCTTCATTTCGACAAAGCTCGCGACAAAGATTTTCAGGTCTGCAGTCTCTCCTGCATTCCGCATCGCGCATCCCCTCTGTCCCTTGTAACTCTGCAACTCTGTAACCCCTGTAACCCTCCCCCCCGCATCCTACCTGCCTCTTACCTTCCCAAAACACCTCTCCAGCAGCAACCCGGCAAAAACCAATCCCGCACCGGCGGCAATACAGCCAAGCACCAGCAGCTCATGACCGCCGAACTCTCGCGGCAGATAATTGCCCAGATACACCGTCTGAGTTCCAATAACCACCGACCGCTTAAACGGCCAAAGATTTATCAGTGAGGCGGCCATCAAGCCGGCCATAAAGGCCATTGTTGTATCGTGCCACGCCGCCAGCAACCGGCTCATGATCTTTGCAAAGAAAATCAAACCGGTCCCCGCCCCCAGCCCCGCCACCAGCAATACCAGCACCTGCCGTTCATTCACGGCAATCAATATATCAAAATACACCCCGAGCAGCAGCAGCACAAATGATCCGCTCACCCCCGGCAGCACCATCGCCGAAAGCGCCAGCGCCAGCGCCGCAAAAATAAACAGCACCCGCGCCGGCTCCGGCAGCTCAAGCGAAATAAAACTGCGCGATTCAGTCTCAACCGCCTGCGTCTCCGCCAATACAGCACGCTCAGTCCGGATGGCTTCACGTTTTTCGGCACGCTCAATCCGGGTTTCCTCAGACATCAGTCCGTTGATCATAAACAGCATCCCCACCGCCGCGAGCATTGCCAGCTTTTCCCGCAAGCCGCTCCGGCGCATATAACGCAACGGATATATCACCGACAAGGCAACCAGACCGAAAAAGAAGCCGTAGGATGCCGCATAGTGATGCTCCAGCGCGGCGGCAATCACCCGCGATGCCGCCAGAATTGCGATAACCGCCCCTGCGCCGATCCGTATGAGAAACAAGCAATCCGCGGCCTTCATTTCTTGCCATAGGCGCGTAAACGCCCCCGGCCGCAAAAGCAGACAGTTGCCCGCTGCGCGCAAAAGCGGAGCAGCGGTCAAACTGTTCAATGCATTCACCAGCCGCTCATAGATCCCCAGCACCAGCGCCAGCGTGCCGCCGCTCACCCCCGGAATAATATTCGCCAATCCGATAACAATCCCGCGCAATAAATCCTTGCTCATGTCTTCTCCAGAAAAAGCTTTTATGCTGCTGCCATGTCATTTATGCTGAAAAGCAGTAATGACCTGAATACTCATTAGCTAAAACACTGGAGAATAGAACCAATGACGGCACAATCAATCAAAATCAGCATTATAATATCAATTGCACACCTGTTTGCCGCCGCGTTACCCGGAAATGAGGCCTATATCAGTGCTTTGCAAACCATCAGCCAGCCGCTGCCGCAGGCCGAAGATGCGCTGATCGAACGGCTGGCGCACGCCAGGGTGGTATTGATGGGTGAAGCCAGTCACGGAACAGCCGAATACTATACCATGCGCGCCGAATATAGCCGGCGGCTCATCACCGAACACGGCTTCAATTTTGTGGCGGTTGAAGGTGACTGGAATTCCATCTATAAATTGAATGAATATGTACTTGGCAGCCGCAATCCAGCCGGCGGTGCGCGTGAAATCATGCGCGAATTCACCCGCTGGCCGCAATGGATGTGGGCGAACGAGGAATTTGCCGACTTTGTGGAATGGCTGCGCGAACACAACAGCACACTGCCGCCGGAGAAAAAAGCCGGAGTTTACGGCATGGATGTTTACGGCATGGAGGATGCGCTGCAAAAACTGCCGGAAGCAGTCGGCAGCGTAGATGCGGATCTGGGCATCTGGATCAGCGAACAATATGCAGTTTTCAATCCTTTTATCGGCAACATGCATGCTTATGCGCGCGTCAGCGCCCCGCCGGCACGCGCCCCGGGCCGCGAACCCGCCGCGGCCGTCATGGAGAAACTGCGCGAGCGCAAAGACGATTTTCCGCACGACCTCTTTATGCACTTCAAAAAAATGGCGCTGGTGGTGGTCAATGCCGAAGCCCATTATCGCACAATGGCATTGCGGGATGCTTCCTCATGGAACAACCGCGCACGCCATTTCTTTGAAGCCGTCAAACGCCTGATGGATTACTATGGTGAAGACGCCCGCGGCATTGCCTGGGCACATAATACCCATATCGGGGATGCGCGCGCCACCGACATGGCCCGCGGCGGACAATTCAATATCGGCCAGCTTGCACGCCAGCACTGGGGCGCGGATCATGTCGCCGCGCTGGGATTCGGCACCCATCGCGGAACCGTTATGGCTGGCCGGCAATGGGGCGGTGAGCGCGAAATAATGCGCCTTCCGGAAGGTCAAACCGGCAGCCTCGAAGATCTGATGCGGCAGGCCGCGGAAGGTGACCATGTCTTTTTTCTGGATGACGCCCCCGCGGTGCTCAACCGTCCGGTTGGACATCGCGCCGCAGGCGTTATCTACCATCCCGAACGCGAACATATGGGTAACTACGTGCGCACAATTTTCCCGCAACGCTACGATCTCTTCGTCTTCATCGAAGAAACAAAAACCCTAACCCCGGTAGATTGATTGCAGAAACAAGCCCCCCGCGACCTTGGTCGCGGGTGAATTTGTTTCAGAAAACAGTGAAGCGGTATTTTCCCATTTATTCATCCAGCTTATAACTCTGGAAAACCATAAAGCGGCAGCCCTCCTGCCAGGCATCCGGCCGCAATCCCGCCTTGCTGCTCAAATGGGTAAGGGTATCCTCACGCGTCCAGCCCTGCTCCGTCGCCACTTCCGGCAGAAAAACCGCCCGGTGCATCCCCTTCTCCATCACAATACCATGCTTCCCCGGCACAAACTCATCCGGCCCGGCAATGGCCTCAAACGGACTCAGAATCGACAGCGCAATGTGAATCGATTCCACCTCATTGCAACTTACCGGTTGAAAGCGGAAATCACGCAATGCGGCATTGATCGTATTATCATGCACCGAACGGTACAGCTCCGCTACCGGCTCAAGCGATCCGATGCAGCCGCGCAGGTCGCCGGCCTGATGCAATGTAACAAATGTGGCATATTTCTCACAAAGCCGCGCGCTGAGCTTATATTCCGCGAAATCAAAGCGCTCATCCCGTTCAGCAGTGCACCATACCAGCGTGTCTCGCGCAATCTTCAACAATTCCGCCCGTTCACTGCCGCTCAACCCCGGATCCCATTCACTTGCCGACATATTTTCCTCCATATTTGAACTGAATAAATAGTCTTGCCGTTAACAATAAGCAGGGTAACATTATGGAAAACAAATTCAAAGGGGAACTTAAATGCATAAAACGTTACTAATCGCCGGTTCATTTCTGCTTTCAGCTCAGGTAATTATGGCGCAACCGCTGGTGAGCGCGCAGGAAACACCGGGCGCATTGAGCCAGTCGGTTGAAAACGAGGTACAGGCTGCCATTAATCGCGGTCTGGCATGGCTGGCGCATCATCAAAAAGAAGACGGATCCTGGTCCAACAGCGATTTTCCGGCGCTTACCGGTCTGCCTTTGCAGGCATTTGCGATGGCGGACAATGAGCGCTACAGCGAAAACCGGAACCGCGCAGCGCGATTTGTGCTGGCATCCATCCAGCCCGACGGCGGCATTTACCGTCCAGTCAGCGGACGCCGCGGCGGCGGATTAAGCACCTATAACACCGCCGTATGTATGACCGCCCTGCACTTTCTCGGAGACCCCGGAGTGGCCCGCATTGTTCAGAATGCCCGCTCTTTTATCGCCGGCACCCAGCATTTCGGCGGCGATGTTTACGCGGGTGGCTTCGGCTATGATGCCGACACCGACCGCGCATATGCCGATCTGCTCAATACGGTTTACGCCGTCGAGGCCATGCGGGTGACCCAGAGTGTGGAAGACAGCCGTCCGCGCGGTGAGCAGCGGGTTGATATCGACTGGAGCCAGGCCGTGCGCTTTATTGAACAGATGCAAAATGTGCCAGGTGAGGTGCCCGAAAAAGATGAAGGCGGCTTTTTTTACCGGCCGGGCGAATCAAAAGCCGGAACAGGCGAAGGCGAAGACGGCGAGATTATCTTCCGCTCATATGGAAGCATGACCTATGCAGGAATGCTGGCACTGATCTATGCCGAAGTCGACCGTGATGACGTGCGGGTGCGTTCTGCCATGGACTGGGCTTCCAGACACTGGACGCTCGCCGAGAATCCCGGCATGGGGAATGAAGGACTGTTTTACTTCTACAATGTGCTGACCAAATGTCTGAGTGCCTATGGGGCCGACATGCTGCCGGTGCAAAAAAGCGAAGACCAGACCCAGTTGCTCAACTGGCGGCGGGAAGTTGCCGAAAAACTCGTCTCACTCCAGAAAATTGATCCGCAAACCGGAACGGGCTACTGGGAAAACGATAGCGGACGTTTCTGGGAAAGCGACCCGGTCCTGGTAACCGCATACACCCTGATTGCTCTGCTTATGCTATAGCGTCTTAGACTGAGATAAATGAGCTCTGCGTGTACAAGTATGGAGATTTTCTGCCAAACACATACTCGTACACATACTTTTACACGCGAATCATCCCATCTCTCAAAGTGATTTTTAAGTGGGGAAAATATAACCACAAAGAAAACACAGAACACATAGATTTAAAAAACTGAAATGAGCAGAAGTTTTGCGGATTATCCTGATTGACTTCAAAAGTCTGCGCCATTATGTTAACTCCCTTTTATTGGAGGGGTGCCGGAGTGGACGAACGGGCGGTCTCGAAAACCGTTGACCCTTCGGGGTCCGTGGGTTCGACGCGAAGCGCCGGGGAAGGCGCTGAGCGAGGCTGATGCTTTAGCTTCAGCCCCGCAGGGCAAAGCCGCCGGGCGGCGGCTGCAGCTCATCCCACCTCCTCGCTGGGTTTGCAGTATTGTCTTTAGTCACAAGACACGATAGATTATCAAAGTTTTTGGTTCGGAGGGGTGCCGGAGTGGACGAACGGGGCGGTCTCGAAAACCGTTGAGCCGCAAGGCTCCGTGGGTTCGAATCCCACCTCCTCCGCCAGTCTTTAACGCAGGTAGGGACAGACAAGAATGACGCTAGTTTAAGCTCATATCTTGATTAGATAAGTTCTCCGAATAACGCTCGCTGACCTTGGTCGGCGAGCGAAAAAATTGAGAGAAATAAACCAATTAAGCGCAAGCACAAAAGAGCCCAAATCGAGCAAGCATAGAGAAGAATCGCTTGGTTTGCTCAATTTGGGCTCAAGTTTGTTCTTTCCTGATCATTCTGTAACCGATTTTTCCGTCCGCCGACCAAGGTCAGCGGACGGGAGAGAGACCCCATGATAACGTGCTTATGCTAGCGCCATTCGGGACAGACAA
>PXDI01000239.1 GCA_003565095.1 PVC group bacterium
AGACTGTCCGGTCGAATGATGTATAGGCATTGATTGCTCCGCCGCGCTGTTGAATTTCGCGAGCGATGGCCCCGACCGGCCGGGTTTCGGTTCCCTTGAAAACCATGTGCTCAATGGCGTGACTGATGCCTGCGCCAAGGTGTCTGTCTTCATGAATTGAGCCTGTACCGAGCCACACCTGGATGGCCACCAGCGGGGCGGAGCGGTCTTCGGCGATGATAACCGGGATGCCGTTTGAGAGATTGCGCGTGGTGACTTGCGCTGAGTATGCGGTGAGCCGTTCCATGGTGGCCGCAAAGCGTTGAGCATTCTCTTCCGCCAGCCGCGTGGTTTGATTGGTTTGCTGTGCATTAATCACGACGGTGGTTGAGGCCAGTAGAACAGCCGCGGAAACAAGTTGACCGTAAACAGCACGCATATTCTTATCTCCCGGCCGAACCTTTGCCTGTTTTGCGCGGCGTGGAACCGGCCGGGCCGGCGGCAGTGCTGTTTTCGGCGTCAGCGCAAAACGGGGTATCGAAGGCACTGATAAAGTCAAAACCGTCCCGGAAGTCCTCAATGCTGTCATCGGCATTTTTCCCAAGCACCCCGGCTTCCACCAAATTGAAAACGATTGCGCCAATATCTTCAGTGCCGTGCAGACCCCATGTGTTCAGTACAGTCAAAGTCATCGGACCGAATTCACGCAGTGCGTAAACCCTGACACCTTCCATTAACTCGCGGGCGGAAATGTGCCGCTTGGGGCCGTTTTCCGGCTTGTCAAGCTGCCGGGCGGTGAAATCCAGAGCTTCGCGCAAAAATCCATATGCTTCGGGGGCAAAGCGTGAATCATTGGCAAAAATCTGAAGAACAGTATCGTTAAACTGGTTATCCGTCATGACATGATGTACCGGTTGAGGATAAAGCTTCACGCAAAAGCGTACCGTATTCCTGCATTTCGTCATTATCACGGTAGGCTGACGGATGCCAGTTGGCCGGGTCGGCGGCAGTCGGGCAGCGCGGAATGACATGAATGTGGATATGCGGCACAATTTGTCCGGCGGCCGCCCCGTTGGCTTGTGTGACATTGATGCCCAGCGCCCCCAGTGTTTCGATTTGTGCCGCGGCAACCGCCTTGGCGGTCTTGATCATCGCGGCCAGAATTTCGTCCGGTGTTGCGGTAATCGGATCGTAGTGCTCACGCGGAATTACCAGTGCGTGACCCTTTTGCACCGGGTTAATGTCCATAAAAGCCATCACAACATTGTCGGAATATATCTGGACCGACGGTAATTCCCCGGCAACAATACGGCAGAAAATACACTCGCTGTTCACTATTGACTTTATCCTTTACGTTCAAATGTGCTAATAATTATTGCAGATCAATAATAAGTGACTCGTTATGTGGATGTCAAACAGTAACCGGAGGGTTTTGTGAAACTGGATTCAAAGCGTTCTTTATTGGTTGCATTATGCTTGTATTTCTTATCAGGCGGCTTTGCCATGGCCGAAGGCGGGGCGGGTTTCATCACCGCCGGGCGGCAGGTTTCGGCGCAGCGCAATTCGCGCTTGCAGTTGTCGATTGGTCAGGTCCGGCAACTGGATGTGCTGGTGGAGGAGACTACGCGTGCGTTTTATGACGTGACCGGGCGGGAGGCAGATCAGGAACGTGCGCAGACTTTTGACGGCAGCGACTTCAATATGGAAGACGGTTACCTGACGCTTGGCTTGAAATGGGAGAATGCACGCAAGTATTTCACATGGCAGGCGGAAACCGCGCTGATGAATCCTTCAACCGAGGCGGTGGCACGCCGCAACTACTACATCGGCATTGGCCGCAGTGTCGACTATGAGGGCAAATCCTATGACAATATGCTGATCCCTGAAGGGGATGAGTTTGAGGTGTCGGTTCTTGGCGGGACCCTTGAATTGCGCAGCCAGTTCACACCGTTTACGCTGCGCTTGGGCGATAATCTGCGGATTATTCCATGGGCTGAGCTGGGCATTTTTACATTTATGGGCAACTACAAGCTGGATGCCGGGGAGCCGCGCGGCAGCACGGTTTACCAGAATCCGCCGGTGGATTTTGTGATTGGCGGGCGCACCCGCGGTTTTGCCGGAATGGGGTTGCCGGAGTGGGGCGGCGGTGGCGAGATCAGGCTTGGCAGTGATGACGGGGCGAGCCTTTCGCTGCGCGGAAGTTACACCGTGTGTGAATACAGTGGGGGGACGCGCTTTTTTACCAGCAGCAGCCATCGCGAAAAAAGCATCGACTTGAGCCACCGGAATGTCCGTTTGCAGGCGCATGTGGAATTGCCGACGGTCAGCGGACGGGCCTGGCTGCTTGGCGCGCGCTATCAGAAGATCAAATCTGCCGCACTGATAGAATCAACCGGCGAAACGGCAGAAGAAATCATCGAGCGGCGTGAACGCTTCGACAAGCAAGTCGAATTCGCCTACGAAAGTTTTGAATTCCTGGCCGGATTTACGTTTTAGGTTGGTATGTCGTGATACCGCTCGCTGACCTTGGGTCGGCGAGCAGGAAAATTTTACCAGATGGCACTGCAAAGAAAGCTATGCGCCTTGTAGGAGAAAGAAAATTGGTGACCACATTATCTTACTCCAAATGGGCTCAATTTATCTTTTGAAGTTTCTTCCCTTATTTCAATTCTTCCGTTCGCCGACCAAGGTCAGCGAACAGGGGAAAGTCTATTCAATCGTGACAAAACTTTTATGAACCGCTAAATGACCGCTTCAACTTTACAGCTTGCACCATGCGGCATGACCGGCAGCTTGTTGCCTTTGATTGCCTGTCCATCAACAGTCAAGCCCGGCTGCCTGCCGCGGCGGATGCTGATCTCGTAGGTTGCGCCACGCCAGATGCGTTTGATCCGGGCCTTTTGCCATTTGGCGGGCAGTTGCGGATCGATAATTAATCCATCATATTCGGCACGCACACCCAGCAGGTGGGCGATTACTACACGATAAAACCACGGCGCAGTGCCGGTGCCGGTGTTGTGACTGCTTTTCCCGGTGTTTATTCCCGAGGCCGGGCCCCGGTAGAAATTAGGTACATACAGCGGGATCTGTCCCGCGCGGACAATGGTGTTGTCACCGTATCCGGGCAGCAGCGCGCGCATGATGTCAAAGGCGTGTTGGGAATCGCGCGCCAGATAAAGCGCCAGCGCGTAAAACAGCGCGGCGTGGCAATAAACCGAACCATTCTCATTCCAGCCCGGAATTTTCTGGGTCAATTTTCCGATATTTTCATCCATTGATGGATAGGGCGGTGTCAGGGTGATTGGCCCGGCGGTGGTCTCCAGCATACGGGCCGCCGCCGCAAGACATTGCCGCTTGCGTGCGGCCGGTGCAATGCCGCTGATAACCGCCCAGCTTTGCGCATTCAGAAAAATGCGCCCATAGCGCCGGGCGCTTACGCCGAAAGGTTTGCCGTTGTCATCAAATCCGCGCGCATACCATTTGCCGTCCCACGCCAGACGATTGATTGCCTCGGAGAGCTTTGCGGCGGCATTGCGGAATTTGACCGCGCGCCGCTTTTCCCCGCGCCGCTCCATTACCGGTGCCCACGTTTGCAGCGCGGCCGTCAGCGCTTCGCATAACCAGATTGATTCACCCTTCTCCCCGCGGCCGGCCATGTTCAGCGGGTCATTCCAGTCCCCTTGCCCTATGCGGCAAAGCCCGCGCCGGGTACGGTCTTTCAGCAGCCATTCCAAACCCAGGCAGATGTGCTCGTAAAGTGTGGCGGATTTTGTCCTGTCGTCGGCAAAACTGATTGTTTCTTCCAGAATACTGAAATCGCCGGTTTCATTCATATAGAAGTTAAGCGCATCGGCACCCCACGCATTAATATCCTTATGGGGGATATTGTTGATTCCACCGGAGATGGCTTTGGGATGGAAGGGCATGCCGTGCGGGAGCCAGCCGTTGGTATGCTGGTGGGTCCAGATTCTGGTAAACCATCCGCGGGCGGCAGTCGGGTCGGTATAGATTCCACCCATCGCGTCCTGGATGACATTACGGCCCTGCGGGGCAAAGGTGTGCCGGATGGTTTGCGCCTGCATCAGGGTACGGCGCGACAACCAATGGTTCACATAATGATCGAAATCACGGTCAGGGGTCTCGATAAGCACTTGCGGCTGATATTGCCTGTCGCGGTTCTCAACTTCGCGCAGCGCACGCTCAACTCCGCCCGGCCGTAAATAACGCCGCTTGATTTTTTTGATTTCGGCTTCATCGCGGGCCGGACCGAAAGCCAGATTGAACATGAAAGATTGTCCCGGCTTGAGTTTGCGTGCGTATTGGAAAATGCCTCCGGCACGTTCGTTGGCAATTTCCCATTTGTCAGTTGGTGAGGCCAGTCGTTTGTTCAGTAGCGCTTCAGGGCTCTGCATTTCCGATTTGCCGGCAAAACGCGCCAGACTTAATTCCCACGCCGTGGGCGGGGTGTCGCTGAGGCAGTAAACATTCAGAAAACCGTCTTTCAACTTATAGTAATCGGGAATCTGGACATAATAGGGGAACCAGTTATGGATCGCGGCATTCAGTTTGCGGTCATAATGGCTGCTCTGGGACAGTCCTCCCCGCAAGCCGACCGGGAGGCAACTGTAGAAGGAAGCTCTCCGCGGTTTGTTATCGGTATTAGTGATGGTAATGGTCCAAAGTTCGGTGTTGTCGTGCAATGGCACCACCAGCCGCAGGTTGATCTGAATCCTGCTGCAGGTCTGCCGCCATTGGATATCTGATTTTCCGGCAGAAAACTCAAACGATTCGCACTTGTTGTGCGGATTGCCGATGGTGTGTGGCGGCAGCACGGTCCAGATGGCATTGCTATCATCATCCCGCAGGTAAAAGCGCCGCTCTTTCTCGGAATACTCGTTCCAGTTCGGATCAAGAAACACGCACTGCTTGACCCTGCCGCGGTGGTCAATCTGCATATGCATCCGCTCATTCCACAGATCGCTGTCGGCACTGTCGATGAAGTTGGTGTCATTGACAACGTAACGCGTTCCGTCGCTGCTAAAACCGTGTTTTTTCATTTTCAGCAACCGTAGACTTCGTTCTCGGACTGGTTGTCATTATCCCGGCGTTTGTGCGGGATGACTGCCGCGGGCGGAATTTCGTCAGTTTGCTCAGTCACCGGAGCAACCGGCTGTTTGCGACGGCCGAACAGTCCGCCGAAAATACGGCGGAAAAATCCGCCGATGCGCCGGGCAATTCCGGGACGGCGCAGCTTGTCAAGTCTGCGGTAGCCGGCAAGCAGTTCTTCCGGTGTGAAATCCTTACGGTACACATTTTCCTGCAATTCAAGTTCAAGCTGGTCGGCGGCATCCGGTTTGTCAATGCAAACGGCTTCGATTTCATGCCACCCCAGTTCGATTGCGGCAGTCAGCCGGCGGTGCCCGGCGATCAGGATATGCTGGCGCGTCAGCAGGATCGGACTGATCTGCCCGTGTTTGCTCATGCTTTCCTTGAGTGCGCTCAAATCCCCCATTTCAGTGCGGACGCGCTCTTCAACTTTGATCGATTCAATCAGTACCTGCATAATTTTGCTCCCGCTAAAACAGATTTATATTTATTTGCTGCATACTAGCCGAGAAGCGCGGCTCAGGCAAGCGCTTAGCGGAAGGGCACGGAGAGGGGATGGCCGGCGGAGGCGCCGCGAAGCGGTATATAAACTGCATATCGCCTTGAACCACCACTTTTATTGTGTTCTACTCGTCAGCTATGAAACGGGCACTTTCTGATAAAATCTTGTGCTGCCGGCTGCCGCGACAGAGCCGGCCTTTTTTGCGTCCGGCGCTGGCCGATGCTTTGGCCGGCGGTGTTTTTATGGGTGCGGTGCTGCCGTTTGCCGGTGTTATTGCACGCCGGCTGGGTGCTTCGGCCGAGTTGCTTGCATTGCAGGCAGTTGCCCCGTTTGCCGGTTTTCTTCTGGCATTCTGGGTAACCCGGATTGCCTCCAAAATGCGCTGGAGCCGGCTAATGCTGCTGCTGCGCGTGCTGAGCTGGCTGCCGCTGCTGCTGATGTTGCGGATACGCACACCGCTGGCTTTTGTCGCTTTTCTTTCGCTGGGACACCTGCTGGGTGCAACTTCCCACGCCTTCTTTCATTCGATCTTCCGTGATAATATCCGCGCACGTTTCCGCGCCGGGATCATGACCATTCAGCGGGTCAGTACCATGCTGTTGGCCCTGCCGCTGGCCTGGCTGGTGGGAAAACATCTTGATGCCGGTGCCTTCAATTTTCAGGTGGTGTTTTTTGTCTGTGCATTGGCCGGGATTGTGCTCACGCTGCCTTTTCTGCAACTTAAGCCCGGGTTCAGCGAAGTTCAAGGCTCGGCAAAGCCGCCGAAGTTCTCGGATGAATGGAGCATTCTTAAACAGGATCATGCTTTCCGCGGTTTTATGATCGCATTGTTTGTCGGAACTCTTGGCGAAAAAATCGGCATGCCGGTTATTCCAATCTATTTTGCCGATGATCTTAACTTACGGTATGAAGAGGTCGGGCTGGCGCTGGGGGTGGTCGGACCTTTGCTGGCGATCGGCGGCTTTCTTTTCTGGGGTTGGATTTCCCGCCGGCATGATCCGCTGGTTATTTTGATCTGGTCGATGCTGCTGAAGGCATTGCGCCCGGCGTTGTGGGCGCTTGCGCCGGCTTTGCCGGTGCCTTTCGTGCTGATTGTGGTCGGTGAGGGCATTTTCCGCTGGGCAGTGGCGGGTTTGGAAATGGGGGCGGTGCTCGCGGTGCTGCGTTTCAGTCCACCGGCCAAGGGGCCGCTGTATATCAGCATCCATTTTACCCTGCTCGGGTTCCGCGGATTGCTGGGGCCGTTTATCGGCTGGGGGTTGTACCGGCTGGGGATGCCAATCCCGATGATGCTGTGGCTGATCTCTGCGATAGTGATTACCGGTGGTGTTATGCTGTTGCAGTTGTGGCGTCGCAATCGCTGAAAAGCCCCCTCCGGTCTTGACGGTTGCGGCGGATTGAGGCATGCTGCTGAAAATTTATTATGGGGTGGATACTATATGAAGAAGCTTGATGTTGTCAGGGTGGGGGTGGTCGGCGGCGGCCGGGTCGGCGAGAGCTTTCTGCGCGATTTCCAGCACGAGAAGAATGTAGCGGTCACTGCGGTGGTGACATCAACCGCTGCGCGGCAGCAGGAGCTTTCTGATAAATACAGTGTCGCGGCGTTTGGCAGCGTGGAAGCGATGCTGGCATCTGCGCATAAGCCGGACATTGTTTTTGTGCTGAATGCCAATGAAGACCATTGTGCGGCAACCGTCGCCGCACTGAAAGCCGGCTGTCATGTTTATTGCGAAAAACCGATGGCGCCAACACTGGCGGAATGCCGTTCCATGCTGGAGGCCGAGCGCGCCGGCGGAGTTCATTTGCAAATCGGTTTTGAATATATGCACGGCACGATGACTTCCCGGCTGATGCAGTTGATCAGTGAGGGATATTTCGGTGACGTATTGTGGGCGAGCATGGTTGATTCGCGCGGCCACTGGTGGGCCGGTGATCCCGATGCACCGCTTGAAGAGCAGTGGAAGCTCGACCGCAAACGCGGCGGCGGCATTGTTTTTCATTGCGGAATACATCAGTTGGATATGCTGCGCTGCTACCTGGGGGCGATTGAAAGCGTTACGGCTTTCCGGCCTCCGCGCAACCCTTTGCCGTATTATCCCGATGATGTCCCGTCAAATGTGACATTAATGCTGAAAGCGGTCAGCGGTGCGGTGTGCAATTTTCAGATATTTCATGACCGCGCACCGTGTTACTACCGCGAAAATCCTGCCTTTCATCCGGATTGGCATAAGGTGCCGGGACACGAGTTCGGGCTTTCGCTGATCGGTTCGGCGGCGGCATGCAAAATGAGCATATATGATGAAGAGCTGCATCTGTTCCGCTATGATCATGCGCGTAAGGATATCGGTTTTGACCGCACCGAAGTGTTCGGTCCACAGCATCCCGATAAATCGCATCACGATATGCACGGATTAATGGTCCGGTTTATTCGTAATATTGCCGAAGGCAAGGGAGCGGTTGATTCCGCTGAAGATGCTTTTGAGACGATGCGGCTGGCATTTGCAGCAGAGGATGCGATTGTATCCTCAGAAACCGTTTACATTAAAGATTACTGAGTCAGGACTTTTGCGAGGGATTGGCCGCAACTGAAAGCGGTGATCAAAACAATGGGCACATGCAGTTATACTAAAGACGGTAAGGGCTGTTCTGAAACCGCCTGGAGCAGGTGTGCGGAAGGTAAATGTGTATTTCATTCGTCCGCCAACGGCGAGGATGCAGCCGTGGCTGCGGGTGTATGGAAAACGGCGCGGCTGCGGGCGCAATCAGGTCCGGCGGATTTCTCCGGCTGGCATTTTCCTGTGGACGACAGCGGCTTTATGGGCGCAAATTTTGCCGCCGGGGTGAGTTTCTCGGGTTGCGTGTTCTCCGGCGATGCGCGTTTTCTGAATGCACAATTTAATGGTGATGCGGTTTTTGACGGAGCCGTATTCCGCGGACTTGCGCGTTGGGGGCATATTGTGTTTTCCGGTGGATTATCGGCCCGCGGAACAGTCTGGAGCGGCGGCTTGCAGTCCGGCGGCGGCCGGATTGCCGGCAAGGCGGATTTCAGTTCCGCGCGCTTCCGCGGTGATGCGGGCTGGGGCGGCATGCACTTCGCCGGGCGAGTGATTTTTGATCAGGCGGTGTTTATGCGCGCGGCGGTTTTTCTGGGAACGGTCTTTGATGATGATGTCTCCTTCGGCGGTGCCCAGTTCAAGCAGGGAGCCGTTTTCCGCGATGCCGAGATCGGCCGGCTGGCGGATTTTTCCGGCGCGGTTTTTCACGGCCCTTGTAATTGGGCGGGCGTGACTCTTGCGAGAGGTCATGATAGTTTGCTGAATCTTGTAGAGCATGCCAGACCGTAGGGAAGTATGGGGGGCGGAGAGACTGAAGACTGAAGACCGAAGACAGCAGGTGTCAGGTTTCAGTAGTTAGGGGCTTGGAGGAGAGTCTAACGACTAATGCCTAACGACTAAATACAAGGGAGATTATTTATGATTAAGATAGCGTTGATGAAGCGGACGTTTGAGCCAGGCGCGGTGATTATCAGTGAGGGTGATCCCGGGCGTGAGGCGTATCTGGTTCGTGAAGGCTTTGTAGAAATCAGCAAGTCTGACGGAGAGCGGCCGGTTTTGCTGGCGACCCGCGGGCCGGGAGCGATTATCGGGGAAATGGCGTTGATTGATGACAGTCCGCGCTCGGCGGCGGTGACCGCACGGGGTCGGGTGGTGGTGGAAGTGATTACGCGCAATGATTTGAAGGGCATGCTTGAACAGGCACCGGAGCAGTTGGCTTTGATTATCCGCCAACTGCTGGAGCGTCTGCGCGATGCCAATGAACTGATTGCGGGGGCGCAATGAGCCGATGCAGGCAAATGCCGGTTATGATTATGCTGCTGGGCATGTTTCTGCCGGTTTGTGCCGGAAATGCTGCCGCCGGGGCGGCATTGGTTGAGCGTCTGCTTGCCGCATACGATGCGATCGAGACGGTTAGTTGTGATATCCGGCGCGGCTGGCAGGGTCCGGACGGCCGGGTGCGCATGAACAGCCGGGTCCATTGGCAACGCCCTAATCTGATGCATGTGGATAATTATTCGCCAATGCGCCGGCGCTATGTCTGTACCGGCGAAAGACTGTATTATCATATTCAGGGGGACCCGCGCGGATTCTCCCGCCGTGTTGAAGAGCTTGACGACGACTGGCGCCTGCGGCTGAAGGTTGTGCCGGGTACGGCCATGGACTATCTTCTGCCACTGCAAGGGATTGACGAAATTGAGCTTGAAAACAGTGAAGAGGGGGTGCTGCGCCGCGGTTACCGGTTGACCGGCAGTTACGTGGTTCTATTTATTGATGTGCACCAGCGCCTTGTGCGGTATGAACAGTTTTCTTCACCTGAAGCACTCCGTCCGCTTACCGCAATTGTGTTCAGCCGCTTTGAAGAGGTGCTCGAAGGTGTCTTTATCCCTTTGCTGCACGAAACCACGGTACTGCTTGACGGCGAGGAACGGGCCGAAACGACCCGTGTGTCAATTGTAAGCATTAACAAGCCTTTGGCTCCGCTGCTGTTTGATCCTGATCCGTATTTCAAAGACGTTGAGTTTGTGGAGTCGTTTGAAAAAGTTTACCGCCAACCCTGATTTATGCTTGCGTAACTGGCAACGGGTTGTAATAATGTCGGCATTAATAATCCGTTATTGTGATTGAAATAACGAAGGAGGCAGGAATGATGAAGAGAATGATGGTGTTGGGTGTTCTGGCCGGAATGCTGACATTAGGTGCTGTGGATGTCAACGCGCAGGGACGTGGCGGATTTATGGGCTTTATTGCAGGTTGCTGCTTTGGCCCGCGCGCCGCCGGTGCTTATAACGAAGGCAAAGAACTGCATTGGCGTGAATGGTGCCGGCTTATTCCTTATGCCGGGATCGTATTCGCTGTATGGGACGGTGTAGACGGCTTAAACGGCAGGACGACTGCCGATTTCGCCGCCGAGTACGGCGCCATGTATTATTGAGTTATGCCTTTTGGCATACAAATGATAGTGAAATTCAGGGCTGTGTACCTTTGCGGGTTCACAGCCCTGTTTGTTTGTCTTGCCGGCACGCCCGGCTATGCTTTCGAGAATCTTACGCCCTGGCGGCTGTTCGTAGAACATGACTATGCAGCCGCGCGGCGGGAAGCATTGCGTGAATTGGCGTCTGAGCCCGAAAATCATGCATTGCAGTTTGTGGCGCATGCTTCCGCGTGCCGCTTAAACCGCCGGATTCCCGATAGTGTCGCTGGTCTTGAAAAACTGGCCGGCGCGGAAAGCGCTTCACCATGGGCTGAGCGCGCGGCGTTGGAACTTGGGCGGTTATATCTTCTGCGTGATGATTTAGCGCAGGCGGCTGATTGGTATGCACGCGCCTTCGTTGCGGCGCAGGACGACGCGGTATTCCGTCAGGCGGCCATCGCCTTGAACCGGATTCTTCGTGCTGACGACTTTTTAGCCTCCGTGCATACAGAGCTGTTTCATCAAGTCCGGACGGTCGCCGGCAGCGGCGCGGCTGATCGGCGGCGTAAACAACGGCGCGGGCGGTTGACTGCACGGATTGTGCGGTTCTATCGCAGCAATATCGGCCCCGCCATCGGTCAGCGCTGTGTGCTGCATCCCAGTTGTTCAGAATATTTTATGCAGGCGGGGCGGACGCACGGTGTACTGGGGCTGCCGTTAATTGCCGACCGTTTGGTACGTGAGCCCGGTGTTGCCGCACGTGCCGCGCATCCGGTGCAGATTGGCGGCCATGTCCGGTATGCCGATCCCGTGGAAGATCATACCTTCTGGCTGCGTGATGTAAAATGAGGAGGAATACAAGTGTTTTTAGCCTGAATTATTCATGAGGAAAGGTTTTAACCACCCGTTCACTGCGTTCACTGGAGTACACTGAGAACACGGAGTGGGATTATGACTTGCAAAGCTGAAGCTTATTGAAGAATCGTTGGAAT
>PXDI01000108.1 GCA_003565095.1 PVC group bacterium
CCTGATCAAACTGCGGCATCCGGTTCTGAGCAATGAAGATCTGGAACGCATCCGCAGCCTGCCGCAGACGGCTTTCCAGAATCGCACGCTGCAGGCGCATTTTCCGGCCGGCGGAAACGGTGCGGCACTGTCAAAGGCGGTCGAAGAATTGTGCGCGCAAGCTGAAGCGGCGGTCAGTGACGGCGTCCGCGTTTTGATAATTTCCGACCGGCAGCCGCCGGAGCAACAGGCTCCGATGCCAATGCTGTTGGCCGTGGCGGCGGTTAACCGCCATCTGGTACGCAAGGGATTGCGCACACGGGTGGGCATTATTGCCGAAACCGGTGAAGCCCGCGAGGTAATGCATCTGGCGCTGCTGCTGGGTTACGGCGCTTCAGCCATCAATCCGTATCTGGCATTTGAAACCATTTCGCATATGGCTTCACAAAAACTGCTCGACAGCAACATCGGCGTGGCACAGGCAATCGAGAATTACACCACGGCGCTCTGTGGCGGGCTGCTGAAAATCATGTCAAAAATGGGTATATCAACTCTGCGCAGTTACCGCAGCGCACAGATCTTCGAGGCACTGGGACTGAACAGCGAAGTAGTAAACGCCTATTTCGAGGGCACCCCTTCACGCATTGAAGGACTTGGCATGGACGACATCGCCCGCGAGGCCAACATGCGCTATGAAGCGGCTTTCAAAGAGGAACATCCGCATCCGGTCGTACTGCCAGACGGAGGACAGTACAAATTCCGCCATGCAGGTGAACGGCATATGTGGACCCCGCAAACAATCAGCCTGCTGCAACAGTCCACCCGCGAAAATAATGGCGGAAAATATCAGCAGTTTGCGCAACAGATCAATGACCAGCATGAACGACTGACCACTTTACGCGGATTGTTCAGAATTAAAACTGAAGCCGCCGAGCCGATTCCGCTGGATGAGGTTGAACCGGCCGCCGAGATTGTCAAACGTTTTGCCACCGGGGCAATGTCGTTCGGATCATTGAGCCGCGAGACGCACGAGACCCTGGCGATTGCCATGAACCGGCTGGGCGGCATGAGCAACAGCGGGGAAGGCGGAGAAGATCCGGCCCGTTACATTCCGCTACCGAACGGCGACAGCCGCTGCAGTATGGTCAAGCAAGTCGCCAGCGGACGCTTCGGGGTCACCGCCGAATATCTGGTGAACTGCCGCGAGCTGCAAATCAAGATTGCCCAGGGTGCTAAACCCGGTGAGGGCGGACATCTGCCCGGACACAAGGTAAACCGCGAAATTGCCCGTGTCCGTAACTCCACCCCGGGCGTAACGCTGATTTCGCCGCCACCGCATCATGATATTTATTCGATTGAGGATATCGCCCAGTTGATCTACGACCTGAAGAACAGCAATCCGCAGGCGCGGATTGCCGTCAAGCTGGTGTCGGAAGCGGGTGTCGGAACGGTTGCCGCAGGTGTTGCCAAGGGACATGCCGACATGATCCTGATCAGCGGCTATGACGGCGGCACCGGCGCTTCCCCGCTGTCGTCAATCAAACACACCGGCATGCCATGGGAACTGGGACTGGCCGAAACCCAGCAGACGCTCGTGCTTAACGGTCTGCGCAGCCGCGTGCGACTGCAGACCGACGGACAATTGCGCACCGGGCGTGATGTGCTGATAGCGGCACTGCTTGGTGCGGAAGAGTACGGGTTTGCCACAGCTCCGCTGGTGGTGTGCGGATGTGTGATGATGCGCAAATGCCATAACAACACCTGCCCGGTCGGCGTTGCCACCCAGGATCCGGAACTGCGCAAGCGTTTCTCGGGCAAACCGGAATATATCCAGAACTATTTCCACTTCGTGGCCGAAGAGTTGCGCGGTTATATGGCGCAGCTCGGCATCCGCACCGTAGATGAACTGGTCGGACGTTCCGACCTGCTGGAAACCGACCGCGCGGTCGATTTCTGGAAAGCACGCGGGATTGATCTTGCGAAAATCCTGCACCGGCCGGATAGCTCCTGCGATGCACCGCACTGTACCGGATCACAGGATCACGGACTTGAGAAAGCACTTGATCAGGAAATACTGCAGCAGGCTGCCGATGCAATCGATAATGCCCGGCCGGTGATCATCGACATGCCGATCAGGAATATCCACCGCACGGTCGGCACCATAACCGCCAGCCGGATTGCGGCACGCTACGGAAATAAAGGGCTGCCGGAAGACACACTGACACTGCGCTTCCGCGGCACCGCCGGACAGAGCTTTGCCGCATTTGCCGCCCGCGGCATGACTTTCCGGTTGGAAGGTGAAGCCAATGATTACATGGGCAAAGGCCTTTCCGGAGCAAAGATTATTGTAACCCCGCCGACCGGCTCGTCTTTTGATCCCTCAAAAAACATCATTGTCGGCAATGTGCTGCTCTATGGGGCCACCTCCGGCGAAGTCTACCTGAACGGCCGGGCCGGGGAACGCTTTGCCATCCGCAACAGCGGCGCCCATGCGGTAGTGGAAGGGGTCGGTGACCACGGCTGCGAATACATGACCGGCGGACGCGTGGTCGTCCTCGGACCCACCGGACGCA
>PXDI01000014.1 GCA_003565095.1 PVC group bacterium
CCGATTCGACCGATTCGATTCATAATCGATTTTTTCGAATCTCTCGATTTCCGCCCGACTTCCCCCATCCCGCCAGCTCGCGCACAAACAGATCAAGGTAGTTGGGGGCGATGGCGGAGGCGTGGGGCATCAGATAGCAGCGCGGGCAGGTGCGCAGCGGGGAGTCGGCCGGCAGCGGCTCGAGGCGGAACACATCCAGACACGCCGCGCCGAGGCGGTCGTCACGCAAGGCGGCGATCAGCGCCTGCTCGTCAAGCGCGTTGCCGCGGCCGATGTTCACCACCAGCGCATGCGCGGGCAGCAGGGCGATTCGTTGCGCACCCAGCCAGTTGTCGGTTTCGCCGCCGCCCGGCAGACACAGCAGCAGCGCATCCACTCCGGGCAGTTCAGCATTCACCGCCGCCGCCGGGATAATGCGGTCGGCTTCGTCAAAGAACTCCGGGCGGTCAAAGCGGCGGCGCGCAACCCCGGTTAAACGTACACCGAAGGGTTTCAGTAACTTTCCGCACCAGCGGCCGATATTGCCGAAACCAGTAAGCATCACATGCGCGCCGCGCAACGGCCGCATCCGCGCAGCCAGTTCGCGACGCGACCACGGGTCGGCACCGTTCTGCAAGGCCTGCGCCGGCAATACACCGCGCAGCACCCCCAGAATCATCCCTACCGCGGTTTCGGCCATCAGTTCGCCGTGGAACGCGGAAAACCGGACCAGCACGTTATCCGGCGGGACAATGTTATCCAGAAAATCACGTCCGGCGACGGGGGTAACCAGCAACCGCAGCCGCGGGGCATGCGCAAACCATTCCTGCCGGAACCGCCAGGTCAGGACAACATCGGCATCCGCGAGATGCTGCACGAATTGCGCCTCATCGGCGGCAATTGATACCGTTGCATCCGGGAACGCCGCCAGCAGCAGATCGGCATGGCGCTGACGGAAGTTCCAGCCTTCGACTTCCGGGTGTGTCAGAAACACTGCTATGTTAGCTTTTGCGGAGAAAGGCATATGTTTTTCTCGCCATGTTCGTGACTTCGTGACTTCATGACCTCGTGACACCGTTTTTTTTAATTTAAGTCGTTAGTAACCGATCGACGGCCTTGTGCCGTCGAGCGGAAGGATCTTGGCTGAGGCAATGCTGAGGCAATGCAAAGCCAGCAAAAACCCTGTGCCCGCAAAGTGCAAGTTGGCGCAACGCTCCGGGCTTGCTCCAATCGGGCTCGATCTGACTTCGTGACTTCATGACCTCATGACGCCGTTTTTCAAATATAAGTCGTTAGTTGTTAGTCGTTAGCCGGTTACCCTTCTGGCTCCAAGCTCTAAGCTCCAAGCTCCAAGCTGGCACGGCGTGCCGTGCCCTACGCCCCGCAACACTTCTTGTACTTTTTGCCGCTGCCGCAGGGGCAGGGATCGTTGCGGCCGACCTTATCGGCAACCGTGCGCTGCATATCTGCTGCGGAGGCGGCGGAATCATCTCCGCCGGTCTCGGACTCGAGCAAATCATCAAAGCTGATGCTGCCGCCACGAATCCGTGCGCCCGACTTATCGCGGCGCGCCGCGCCGCTGCCGCCCAGCAGTGAGGCATCCTCGTGAATCATCGACTTCGGCAGTGCGGAAAGAAACGCGCCAAACGACTCAACATTGGTGGTGGCTCTGAAGACGCTGCCGGCGATCTCCTGCTTGATGGCATCCATCAGCTCCTCGAACATAGAAAACGCCTCGCGCTTGTATTCCACCAGCGGATCGCGCTGGCCGTAGGCACGCAAACCGACCCCTTGCCGCAGCCCGTCCATCGCCCGCAAATAATCCTGCCATTGGGAATCAATCGACTGCAGCAGAATCTGGCGCTCCATCATCTCAACCGAGCGCTCATGCTCGTATTTCATCTTGAGCATATAGGCTTTTTCAACGCGGCTGTAGACGGCCTCCACAACCGCGTCAGGATTATCCTCCATGCCCTTCAAATCAGTTGCACGCAGCGGAATCGGAAAAGTGGTCTGCACCCATTCAACAAAGGCCGTCAGCCCTTCTTCGTCATTACCATCCAGCAGGTTATCCACCCGTGAAGCGATGGTGTCATACAGAATATCCAGCACCTTTTCGCGCACCGACTCACTGCAGACAATTTCGCGCCGGAAACCGTAAACCACCTCGCGCTGTTTGTTCATCACATCGTCATATTCAAGTGTGCGCTTACGAATGGCAAAATTCTGCTGCTCAACCCGCCGCTGGGCGGTTTCAATGGAGCGATTCAGCATCCGGCTTTCGAGCTCCTGCCCCTCCTCGAGTCCGAGCTTGCTCATTATTCCGGCAATCCTGTCTGAGCCAAAAAGTCGCATCAAATCGTCTTCCAGAGAGACATAGAAGCGCGAAGAACCTGGGTCACCTTGTCGCGCACAGCGCCCGCGCAACTGCCGGTCGATGCGGCGTGATTCGTGCCGTTCTGACCCAATTACGTACAGTCCGCAGGGATTCTCCAGCAGCAAATCCTGCAAGATTTTTCCATTTTCAAGGCGGCCGTTAAGCGGGATCTGGGAAGTGATAATA
>PXDI01000087.1 GCA_003565095.1 PVC group bacterium
AAAGCCCACAGAGCACATATTGAATATTCGATTGTCCGGCGGGATAATCTTCCGCACAACAAACCATCACTGTTGTTTCCCCGGACAACTGCCCCCGCTTCCATAAGACCTCCAGAGTTGAGGAATTCTTGCAGAACCAGGCTCAACAGGCAACAATAAACAACCCCTTTATTTATCCGAGAATATCGATCAGCTTACGGGACAGCTCGCGCATGTTATCATATGACGGAAACTGCTTTTCAAGCCGTTTAAAGTTGCGGGTATGGACAATATGGCGGCCATTGGCGGTTTCCGGCGGAACAGCGTCGTGCAGCATTTCGTGAAAAACAATATATTCAACAAACTGGCGCGGGACTCTGGTGTCATCGAGAACAGGATTAATCCGCACAGTCTGTGTTGCACGCACATACGACCCATAGCGCACGGAGCGCCTCACCCTGCCACGCCGTGGTACAGGACGGCTCCAGATCACGCTGCATTTCAAGCGCCCGGAGAAATAGCGCACATTCACCTCGCGGGCAATAGCGGCCAGATCATACACTTTACCGACCCGGACAGCCCGGACGGACCTGTTCTTGAGCGGGTTTTCCGCGGCAGTTTCGATAGTACGTACATATTTAAGAACCACATGCCACGCTTTACGGCGACGGGTCGAGAGAAAGATTTTAAGAGCGTGCCAGACATCATCAGGTGCAGCTAGAAAGCCCTGCACCATACGCACCTCTGTATAAGCCTCACGGGCACGGATGGAAATCATCACCGAACGATTGCGAGTAATTACGACCCTGACCGGACGCCCGGGTGCCGATAAAAGCCGCTGCGCATCGTCAACTGTACGAAAAGTCTCCCTGAAAAGCTCCGCCTGCTGCCACATAATCAATCCCGAAAAAGTTAGCCAGATCTATTCATCATCATGCATCAAAAGCGTCCGCTGACCTTGGTCGGCGGACAAGAAAGTTCAGTTCAATAGCGATGAAAAAACCCACAGAACCGAGCCCGAAAAGAACAAGCATTGAGCAAGGCTCATCTGTTGATCAATATGGGCACTTGTCGCTATTGTTATATTCTCCGCTTTTCTGAATTTTTCCGCTCGCCGACCAAGGTCAGCGCGCGGAAAAGTTAGCGCTCCCGCTCAAGAATCTGCCCGCGCGCGAAGCCGCTGCCCTCAACAATCCTTGCGGTTGCGGAAGAATCACGGACTTGCGCTATTTCAATACTGCCGATAATCCCGCCCGGCAGGACATCCAGCAAATCGCCGGTTTGCGGGTCTGTTACCAGCGTTCCGGTCCCGCGCACGCGGAAGGTATGGCCATTGCGCATGCCGCGATCACGACCGCCATTGATGATGATGCCGGAATCAATAACATCGGCGACCATCGGCTGCCAGTGCTGGCGCGGCATTTTACGCACAATTTCATGCAATCCCTGCCGGATGGCCGCAGTGGTGGCCTTGCCCAACGGTGTTTTGAAAAAAGCCTTCCCGCCAAACCGCACCCCTTTATAATCTGCCTGCACAAACGCGTTACCGGCCTTGGCGCGGCCCGCGCTTTGGACCGAGTCAATGATTACTCCTGATTCAACATCGACGATTGTCAGCGTGAGCCCCACCCGCGCGGTATAGCCGCCACTGCCGATAAACACCCTGCGGAAGGTCATCCACAAAGATCCGCCGCTGGTTTGCGAGAAATCGGTAATCACGCCGCGGATAAGATAACGCGCATTATCAAGCCGTCCGTCATCAACCCGCCCCTCCTGTCGAAACATGTCGTGCTTCTGACGTCTGATCTCATTTACCACAGAATCCAGCCGACCGCGCTCCAGCACTACAAAATTACGACTGGCTACCAGCTCTGAAACCAGCAAATCGGCCATACCGGAGCCGATCTGCCACTGCCCTTCAAATCCCGAGCGGTTTTCAAAGGAAGCCACCGCAATCCGCTGCGGCACCGCATTACGCGGCAAAGGGCGGGCCGGGACACCGAGATTGGTGGCGCAGCCGCAAATGATAGACACCATTACGGCGCCGATTAAACGTATTATTTTCATTCGGAAAAAAATAGCACCCGATAGACAGAAATGCAATTTATGATTTGGGCCGGACTTTCTCTGGTTTTGAGAAGACCGTTGGGTGAATACTCTTTTCTTATCGCCCCGTCGGTTGCGACCAAATCAGACCATGCCCCATTCGGCCAGCCGTTGACGGGCGTATTCAGCCTCTTCACCGGAGGAAACCTGTTCAAGAAACGCCTTAAAGCGCTGGGCGGCGGCTTCCTTGCGCCCCATACCCTCAAGCGCACGGCCATTGTAGAAATCAGTAAGCGGATTACCCGGCAGCACTTTCGTATAATGTTCAAAATCATGATGCGCACGTTCATACTGCTTTGCACGCAATGCAACCAGTCCACCCAACTGATATGACTGCGGTTCAGCCGGATAAGCCTGCCGCGCGCGGTCAACATATCGCAAGGCTTCGGGAAGCTGCTCACGCGCCACCTGGCATTTGGTCATTTTCATCAGGCCTTCGTAATCGCTGTCGCTGACCTTCAATGCGGCACCATAATGCGTTTCAGCATCCTCCCATTTACGTTCCCGCATGGCATTGTCGCCATCCTGCAGATAATCAAGCAATTTTGCCTGCGCCCGGATTGACGCGGTCATATCCATATAGCGTTCACGGTGACGCGGGTTTTCCGCCGCAGACGCATAGCTGTCACGGGCGCGGCCGGCAGCGGTCTTGTAGCGTTCATCGCTCATCGGATGCGATGAAAACATCATCTCGATGGCACTGGGCTTGCGTTTGTTCATACTGCGCAGGATATCCATCAACGAGACCATCCCCTGCGGCGTATAACCGCTGCGTACCATATACTCCATCCCCAGCTCATCCGCCTGACGCTCATCATTACGGCTGTACTTTGCCAGCAGCGCCCCGGCACCAATCCCACCCAGTCCAATCACCAACGGCAGGTAATCTTCATTTTTGACCGCCACCGCCACGCCGACACCGGCCAGCACCAGCATGGTTACCATTCCTTTGGTCATGCGCTGGGCGGTATGACGCGCGTTTACATGCCCCAGTTCGTGCCCGATCAACCCCGCCAGAGTCGCCTCATCCTCCATTTGCGCCATAAGGCCGCGCGTAATGGCCATCGTTCCTCCCGGGAAGATGTAGCCATTGACGTAGGAGGCATTTACCACCGTGCCGGAATAAGGCATATGCGGTCGGTGGGTTTTCTGAGCCATATTATGCGTAATGTCTTGGATATATGATTGCAGCCGGGGATCCTGCAGCGGACCGTAATCAGCAGAGAACTGATGCGGGGAGTGCTGTTTATCGACATTGATTTCAGCCTCTTCAGAAATAAACATCATCTGTCTTTGGCCGGTGACCGGATTGGTTGCACAACCGGTGGCTACCGCGGCGGTAGTAAGCGCGGTTACTCCGACAAACTCACGCCGCGTCATTATCCCTGAACGATCATCACGCTTTGCATTCATAACGACCTCCTCGTTTAGTTGCTGGGATCCAGGTCCCTAACCCCTAGCCCCTAATTTCTAACCCCTATAACTTACTACTCCGGCTCAGCCTGTCCCGGGCGGATATGGGCGCGGGTGGACGGGAATATTTTAAACCACGCGTCCAGCGCAGCATTCAAATGCAAAGCATACCGGTAATGCGCGCCGGTTCCGGTACGCAGCTCGGCTTCGTAAATGAATTTATCCGCCGTAGTTACATGCTCAAACGGATATTGGGTCCCCAGCAAAGTCCAATAGATGTATGCGGGATTACCGGCAGCCAGCAGCTCACGCGCCCGGGCTGACAAACTTCTGCCGGTTTCGAAAAGATCCTTAACCACACCGGCCTCCGCAGCCTGCGGGACCTGATCACATGCCCCGTAGAAACCGGTTGGCACAAGTGGACAGTATTTATTACCGGTCCGGTGGCGGTTTAGATCGCGGATTTCCCCCATAGTCACAGCATCCCAGGCGAACCGAACAACCACCCGCCGGGCGGCCTGACCAATCCATGCATAGCGGTTATCGTGATGAGCAAAAGCCGCTGTGATTTCCTCATCCGGGACATCCGCCGGCTTATCAATTGCTACTGCGGCGACCGGCGGACAGGCATCTGTGCTTCCGTCATCAAGCCACGGACAAGGCTTGTGCGCGATTGCCGACAAACCGGCAAATTCATCCGCCAGCCCCTTTTGTGTGGCGGGTTTGGCACAGGCATGCTTCAAAAGCCGCGGCGCGCATAATCCGAGTTCCGCCCGCAAAAGTTCAGCCAGGCGGCGGGCTTCCGCCAGCGGGTGACTGAACAGTGCGTCACACACTGCGACCCAGGCGCGCGCCGACATCACCAGCATAACGTTGGTACGGGCCGCTACCGGAATATAACAACGCGCCCGGTCAAAAGCGTAATTCCGCCGCATTCTGGCAGCCTTGCGCAAACCACTCTCAGATTTATCCGCCAGCACATCTTCAGGGATACGGGTGAGTTCAGGATTCTTCAGCGCATGTTGCTCCCAATATTCAAGAGCGGCCTCATACGCGCCGAACGCGGCGCGCATTGCAGCATGCCACTCATCCCGCAGAGCCGCGTCAATGCCGAATGTTTCCGCATCCGGCAGATCTTGCGCATTCAAACGTAAATAGCGTGTGGATGACTCCTGTCCGCCGGCCACGGGACAAAGCGTCCACAGATAATATGCCAACCAGAGCGAAACACCGTCGATGAAGATCGCTACCGGGACCATGTCGGCGATCGACTGGTGGCCGTAATCGATCATCCGGAAGATTGAATCAACCGAACGGTCAAGATTAGCGGGATCGACGCGCGCCAGAATGGCTTCCAACCCCTCATTGTTACGGGAATAGCGCGCACCGCAGGCGGCCAGCAATTCAGGGGTCAGCGCCGGACGCCCCGCCGCCCGCGCTGCGTCAGTCGTACACAATGCAACATGCGTTGCCTTCATCAGAACCCCCCGGCGTCATTTGTTCATTCGTGAAATTCAGGCAGATCCGGCAAAACTATTTCCGGCAGGTGATCTTCACCGGCAGATCCGGCGCCTTTCAGATAGTGATAACCTTTCAGACCGGCATAGGCAAGCGCCAGCAGCAAAACAACTTTAATGACCAGTCCGGTCCAGTCCGTCCGCTTGCGCCGCTCCGTATTGGTTATTGTGCCGGATTTTATTCGAATGGTACCGGCCCGGGCGCGGCGGGTCGTCCCTTCCGGGACTGTTTCTTCTTCATAGCCCGGAACTTCCTCTTCATTCACGCGCGCGGCGATTCTTTCAACTCTGGAATGTTTTGCTTTGGATCCGTCATCCACCACCATCAGGTCTGTTGAACCGAGCAGAATATGATCATTCAGATTCAGTCTGCGCATGGTGACCGGGGTATGGTTTACGAGCGTCTGGTTGGCCGCGCCCAGATCCTCAATCCACAGTTCGTTACCCGATCTGAAATAAAGGCGGCACTGGCTGCGCGAAACGGTGGGATCATTGATAACCACGCCATCAGCGTCCGGCACCCGACCCAACTCAATCCCGCCCGGCGGCACGCCGATATGCCGGCCGCGCTGCGGTCCGTTTTCAATAACCAGATGCACTGGGCGTTCATCGTTCACCACCAGCAGGGCGGTGGAAGCCATTTCAATGTGATCGTTAATATAAAGGCGCGCCCGTTCAACAAGTTGGCCGTTCACCGCAACGGAGGCTCCGTCCACGCATTCCAACCAGAGACCGTCTCCTTCACGAAAAAAGAGGCGGCACTGCACAGGTGAAAGCCCGGCATCGTGCAGGGAAATCCCGTCTTCACCGGGCGCGGAGCCCATGCCGGCACCCTGCGGCGGAATATGGATTTCACGCCCGGAATCCAGCCCCTTATCAACTATCAGATGGATCGTATCTATGTTCACAGCCGCCAAAGTCTTTGAGTTTTAATTACAATAAAGCGCTAATGATAAATCAAACCACCGGCGGCTGGCAAGAACAGATGGAAGGTATCAGCCGGCGGGACTGTCGAAATAGACGCAGACCTTTTGCTCGCGGGCGTTGGCATACAGCCGCAGCGCCCGGGACGAAGCCGGCAGGTCTTTACTGTCAACCACTCTGACAATCTCATTCCAAGGGGCCGCCGCCGGGACAAGACCGGTCAGTTGATTAGGAAGCTCCAGCAGCAGGCGCTCATTGATCCGGTTGCCGGATGCCCGCGGGAACAGTGCCAGGTAAAGGATATTCATCTCCACCAGTTCGTTCAGGAAGTGAGTTCCGAGCGAGACATCCGGAACAAGATTCTCACGCATGGCAACAATTTCGCAGAGTACACAGATCCGGTTTATTTCAGAGAAGTGCACCGGAACACCCAGCTCAGGGCTGCGGGTTCCCCAGCGTCCGGGACCGATCAGCATGGTAACCGCCGCGGCATCACAAACCGCATTCACCTGCCCGATCACCCGCGCAATCTCAAAGCGCTGGGCAACCGACAGTTCGGCGTAGCGTTCGGGAACAATATAAATAATCCGGTCAACATCCACAATCCGGCTCATTCCGATTACCGCCCCGCGCGCCTCAATAATGCGCTCAGCCTCCCCGGCATCCAGCGCCGGAAGGGTGATCTGCCCGGTGCCCTGGACCTGCAGCGGACGGCACTGCAGCATATTAATGCAATAACCGCCGCCCGGAAGCACATTCAGGGTGAACTCCACATCCACGGGATAGTTATAGGCTTTATCCAGCAGGGAGAGCATCTCCTGCATATCTTTAACAAACGGCGTAGCTGACAACAGGTTGTCAAAGGTCAATACAGACGGACGGCAGTCGCCGGCGGCTTCAGCGGAGGGGGACGGTGCGGCAAACATATCTACCGGCACATCTGCGGCATCCGCTACCAGATCGATAAAATAGCTGTTAGTCAGGCGGTTGGCGGTAAGGTCGAGATAATCAACCCGCCGCTGGGAATATTCACAGATTTCGTCAAAGTTACCTTCGGGGCGCTTATCCGGAGCATTGAGCGCAACCACTCTGGTATAATCGTCATCCACGCGGTCCACCGCGCGGGTTCCCAGCCCGAACACCAGCCGCACCACCCCGGAAGCCGGATCGATCTCCTTGTGCCAGACATACGGGTTATACGAAAAACCCACCCCCGCCACATGCGGATAAAAAGACTTGCCGTGCGCGGCACCGGAAACGCGCATCACCAGCAGCGCCATTTGTTCATCCTGATCAAGCAGACCGCGCCGCAAGCGGTAGCGCAGAGCCGGTTCACTCATCGTGCTGGCATAAACACGCCGGATGGCATTCAGCAATTCCGCGAGGCGTTCCTCACGTGACCCCTGATTTACGCAGAATACGCTGTCATATTTGCCCGCAAAGGCGTTACCGTAATTGTCCTCCAGCAAAGAACTGGAACGCACGATGTAAGGAGACTCACCCAGATAATCCAGCATCTGCACAAACTGTTCGCTGGTATATTCAGGAAACCCGCCCTGCATGATTTTCTCACGGGCCGCCTCCAGATCATCCAGAAACGTTTCGGAATTACGCTGCTTCTGCCGCAGCCACCAGATTTTATTCCGCACCAGAAAAGTATAAAAGACATCCGACCCGATATAAAATGAGTCATGTGTTTCCAGCAGCGCGGCCCAGCGTTGATTGCCTTTTTTGAGAATTGCGCGCGCCAGCAACATGCCGACGGCCTTACCGCCGATCTTGCCGATACCGATCATGCGGTCACAGATCGCGAGCACGTCATTCAGCGTAAGGTATTTATCAACCAATGCCGCCATACGCTCATCGCTGGTCAGCACCATGCGGCTGATTTTTTTAAACATCGCATCAAATGCTTCCTTGCTGCAACGCCCGGCGGCAAAATCGGCCCGCACCTGCTCAGCTTCGGCAAACACCCGGCGCCAATAACCGATATAGCGGTCAGCCCGCATTCCGGGCCATTTGGAAGACGCCAGAATTTCCGCCAGTGTGGCACTGTCGGTGATCGGGATGAAAACCTCCCCGCGCCACTCGTGCATCGTATTCATCGCCGCCGACGAACGGTGCTGGGTTTTTATCGGGCGGATATAGAGCCCGTCCTTGTAGCGAAAGATATCCAGCAGGAACTGGGTGGTTGCGGTGATCGGACGGATTGCATAAGCCGCATGGCGGTTGCGGATATAGGCAAAGTAGGTAACCGTTTCCAGATCATACAGACGTGGACAGGTCAGAACAAAAAAGTTACCCAGCGCCTGATCCGACTGCCAGGCATCGGCCAGATCTGAAAGGCAGTCAAACACATACACCCCGCCCTTGCCGATCTCCTCGATCACATCATGCACCTGGGTGACAAACTGCTCGAACCCGACCGCCGGATCAAGCTGATGGACCTCAATGCCTTCCTGCGCCTCAATCAGCGCGGGATGACCGGCAAAACGGAAATACACCAGCCGCTGCCCCGCGGCCAGGGCCGCTTTCACATACGGGCCGACCAGCGCCTGATAGTCTGTAATCTGCTCGACCTCCCAGACGATATTATCGCCGGCCATAACCCCTTGAAAAACCTCGTCAAGCCCCGGCAGCCCGGTTGTGAAAGTGCCCTGCTCCATATACCGCCCCTCTTTCCCGTTTGCGTTCTGTCAAAAACTCAACCCCGGTTTCCGCTAATGCGCGCGTTAACCTCAGGCGTTAGGCTCTAGGCATTAGTCGTTAGAACCGTCACACATTTAGTGCAGTCTTTTTACATCTAACACCTAGCAACTAGCGCCTAGCAACTAATTTTCAAGATCAGACAACGCCTTGTTCAATCATCGCGTCGGCCACTTTGGTAAATCCGGCAATATTTGCACCAAGCACATAGTTGCCGGGCTTGCCGTATTCCTTTGCGGTATTAAAACACGCGTTGTGAATATCACACATAATACGGTTCAGTTTTGCATCAACTTCCTCGCGTGTCCAGTTCATACGCATAGCGTTCTGGCTCATCTCCAGTCCGGAAGTCGCCACGCCGCCGGCATTAGCCGCCTTACCGGGACCGTACAGAATCCCGCTTTCAACAAACTGGTCTACCGCCGCGGGAGTGCTGGGCATATTGGCGCCCTCACTGATAACATAACAGCCGTTCTTCAGCAGGGCGGCCGCATCCTCGCCGGTAATTTCATTCTGCGTGGCACAAGGGAACGCGCACTGACAAGGCACGGCCCAGGGACGCGCACCGTCCAGATACTCGCCGCCGAACTTTTCTACATATTCCTTAATGCGGCCGCGCTTGACATTCTTCAATTCCATCACCCAGGCCAGTTTTTCGCGTGTGATACCGTCCTTATCGTAAATCGTCCCGTTCGAGTCGGAAAGCGTCACCGGAACCGCGCCCAGATCCAGCAGCTTTTCAACCGCATACTGCGCCACATTACCCGAACCGGAAACCGTGCAGACCTTGCCTTCAAAATTCTCCTTGCGGGTTTTGAGCATTTCCTCCGCAAAATATACGGCGCCGTAACCGGTGGCTTCGGGACGGATCAGTGATCCGCCCCATTTCAGCCCTTTGCCGGTCAGCACACCGGTAAACTCATTACGGATGCGCTTGTATTGGCCGAACATATAGCCGATTTCGCGGGCACCTACGCCGATATCACCGGCGGGCACATCGGTATCCGGACCGATATGCCGCTGCAATTCGGTCATTAAACTCTGACAGAACCGCATGACTTCATTATCCGATTTGCCTTTGGGATCAAAATCCGACCCGCCCTTACCGCCGCCCATCGGCAAAGTCGTCAGCGAGTTCTTGAAAATCTGTTCAAATCCCAGAAATTTCAGAATACTCAGGTTCACGCTCGGATGGAAACGCAGTCCGCCTTTATATGGGCCGATGGCGCTATTAAATTCAATCCGGAAAGCCCGGTTGACCTGCACATTGCCGTTATCATCAATCCACGGCACCCGGAAAACAATCTGCCGTTCCGGTTCAACAATCCGCTCCAGAATCTGATTTTTCTGGTAGCGCTTATTGCGCTCCACCACCGGTTCCAACGATTCCATTACCTCGCGCACCGCCTGCAGGAATTCCTGCTCACCCGCATTGCGCCGATCCACCATATCCATTACTTCCTGAATGTACCCCATGACAGCTATTCTCCTGTTTATTCACCGCCACAATAACGGCAATTTGAAACCGTAAAATATCAGACTAATTGACCTATTGTCGAATTGTTTGCTTGATATTTTTTTTGCATTAAGGCAGTTTTGCCGTAATGCACGATAAAAAAGCCACACATGACGCATTACTGCGGGCACTCAAAGCACTGGGAACCGCCGCGGGCGCATCCGTGCTTTCGGATTATTTAAAAGCCGAAGGGACGGTTATACCGCCGCGCACAATCCGGCTGCACCTGCAGCAGCTCGACCGCGCCGGATTGACCGAAACAGTCAGCCGCCGCCAGGGACGCAAATTAACCGCGCGTGGGATTCAGGAGATTGAGCGCGGCAACGTGATTGAGAAACTCGGGTTTATTGCCGCGCGCATCGATCAGCTCGGTTTCCAGATGAGTTTCAACCTGCAATCAGGCAAGGGGTCGGTGATTGCCAATACGGCAATTTTGCCGCAGCACTACCTGATTAGAGCCGTTGAAGAAATGAAGCCGGTTTTTGCGGCCGGGCTGGGGATGGGTGATCGCATCGTTGTCGCTCACGCCGGCAGCCGAATCGGCAATCTTGAGGTAAAGGAAAAACACGCGGCCGTGGCCACGGTCTGTAGTGTAACCGTTAACGGAATACTGCTGCACGCCGGAGTGCCAACCATTTCGCGCTTCGGCGGACTCTTGGAAATGCGCGACTACCGACCGCAGCGGTTTGTTGAACTTATCGAATACCGCGGAACGACAATTGATCCGCTCGATATTTTCATCGAGTCCGGCATGACCTCAGTGCGTGCGTGCGGCCGCACCGGCAACGGACTCATCGGCGCCAGTTTTCGCGAAATCCCCTCTCTGGCCCTGCCGGCAGTCCAGCATCTGCGCAAGGAAATGAGCCGGATCGGATTACGCGGCATCCTCGCGGTTGGACGAGCCAACCAGCCGCTGATGGGCATCCCCGTCAGTGAAGGCCGCGCCGGCATGATCGTCATTGCCGGCATCAATCCGGTCGCGGCACTGATCGAAAGCGGCGCACGTATCCAAATCGAATCACTGGCACAACTTATCGACTACCGCCTCTTTACCCCGCTTCACGAGTGGCGACACAAATATTCCGGATAATAAATTACTCTACTGTCTCCAGTGAACGCAGTGAACGGGTGGTTAAAACCTTTCCTCATGAATAATTCAGCCTAGCCTGATCTATTCATCAACTTCTTGAAAAATCAATGATTAACTTGCAGATAAATTTTTACCACCCGCGTCGCTCAGCTCCGCTGGAGTACACGGAGACCACGGAGTTGGAGAAAAGGAT
>PXDI01000247.1 GCA_003565095.1 PVC group bacterium
GCCAGCAGGGCCTTGACCCTGGCAAGCAGCTCCTGGACACTGAACGGCTTGGTTACATAATCATCCGCCCCCACCTCAAAACCGTGCAGCTTATCGAACTCCTCGCCACGCGCGGTCAGCATAATGACCGGCGTGTTCACATTCTGTTCGCGCATCCGGCGACATACCTCGTAGCCGCTGATCCCCGGCAGCATTACATCCAGCAGAATCAGGTCAGGATGCTCATTCAAGGCGGATTGTAATGCATCCGGGCCGGTGGCGGCGCTGATTACATCGTAACCGGCCAGCTTCAGATTCTCGGTCAGCCCGAATAAAATGGCCTCTTCGTCATCAACCGCCAGAATTCTTGGTTTTTCAACACTCATAACTACACTATACAAGTATGATTATGTCTATCAAGCAAGACAAATAATTCATCTGTTACGCCCGCGGATGATAGCGCGCATGAACTTGCTGCAGCCTTTCGCGGTCAACATGTGTATATATCTGAGTCGTACTGATATCGGCATGTCCCAGCATTTCCTGAATAACCCGCAGCGGCGCACCGTTAGCCAGCAGATGACTGGCAAAAGAATGCCGCAGTGTGTGCGGTGAAACCGCCGCATCAATCCCGCACAATAAAGCATACTGCTTTATCAGCTTCCACAGCCCCTGTCTGGAAAAACCCGTACCGCGGCGGGTGATAAAAACCCTGCGCTCGCTGTCATCCTTCAGCATTGCGGGACGCGCCTCATCAATATAGCGCCGTAAAGCATCGAGCGCCTTGCTGCCGACAGGTACTATTCGGGTTTTCCGTCCCTTGCCGGTGCAACGCAGATAACCCTCGTCAAAATGCAAATCCTCCAGCCGCAGGCCGGCCAGCTCCGAAACCCGCAGCCCGGCAGCATACATTGTCTCAATCATGGCCCGGTCACGCAGTGCCTGTGCGGTATCACCGGCCGGCGCTAGCAGGAGCCGCTCAACCTGGGCAGGCGACAATACCCCCGGCAGTGTCCGCCATAGCCGCGGCGAATCCATCGCCTCGGTTATATCACGCGCCAGCATACCCTCTCCGTGTAAAAATCTAAAAAAAACCTTTAAGGCAACCAGCCGTCGTGACAAAGTGTTTACACTCAAACCGGTTTCACGCCCCGCCAGCAGATAGTCCACAATCATATCGCGGGTGACATCATTCAGGGAATGAATTCCTTTTCCGGCGAGAAAAGCAGCAAAGGCGGCAAGATCCGCGCCGTATGCCGCGCGCGTATTTTCAGAGAGACCGCGCTCAAGCATCAGGTAATCAAGAAACTGCTCAATTAATGCATTCACTTATTGTGCCGCGGCCGCGTCCCCGCGACAGCCCGGCGGCAGCGCAGCACGCGCCTGTTCATTGGCAGGAACATTATTAACCGCAAATCCGGCATCCGCTACAACAAATTCAATATTCTTCAATGACAGAATCATGCTGTCATACTGCAACGTGACGCTACCGGTCTCGTAATCCACCTGCATTGTGTCTGCCATGACTCCGGGAGTGCGTGCCAGACTATTGCTGACAATCACGGCACACTCCGTGGTGCGCAACGCCGGTATCCGCAATTCCGCTTCGCGGATATCCTGCATGCGACATGCGGCAAACAACCCCGCCAGCAGCAAAACCACACACATCGATGTCAAACCAGCCTTAATCATATGCATTATCCCCTGTTTTATGTCTTCATACTGCGGGAATCCCCCGTCGCTTTCAATCCTAAAATTATCCATGAATCAACGATTATGACGTCTCTGGTAAATGCCTCGTCACATGTGTCACGCTTGTCCGCATTTAGCCCGCCTGAAAAGATAGCTCAAGTATCCCACGTTTTGATTATCAGGATTGGCGTCCGGGAATGTAGATCGGCTTCGGACTAAACAAACGATCTTTCAAAAATGGGGAAGCCCAAAATCACACAGGCTTGACTATCTCTCTGTTTAGCGTATGTTTCCGAGGCATGAAAACAACTAAAGAACAACAAAAGCTGGAGCTGATTGCATCCCTTTGCAAGCGGCGCGGTTTCATTTTTCAGAGTTCCGAAATCTATGGCGGCATTAATGGTTTCTGGGACTACGGCCCGCTCGGCACCGAACTGAAGCGTAATATCCGCGATAGCTGGTGGCGTGATACCGTTATGCGCCGGACCGATATTGTCGGGCTGGATGCCAGCATTATTATGCATCCGCGCATTTGGGAAGCCTCCGGGCATATCGGCGGATTTGCCGACCCGATGGTCGACTGCCGCGCCTGCCGTAAACGCTTCAAGGCCGATAACCTCTGTGAGGAACAAGGTAAGGAGCTGATTATTGACGGCAAAAACTTCAAGCTCCCGGAAGGTATCATTTGTCCAGCATGTGAATCAAAGGAACTGACTGAACCGCGTGCCTTCAACCTGATGTTCAAAACTTTTGTCGGCCCGGTTGAAGATGAATCTTCTGTCGCCTATCTGCGACCGGAAACCGCCCAAGGGATTTTCGCCCAGTTCGCTAACGTCCTGGCCACCTCCCGCCAGAAGGTGCCTTTCGGCATCGCACAAATCGGCAAGGCGTTCAGAAACGAGATCAACCCGCGTAATTATACCTTCCGCTCACGTGAGTTCGAACAGATGGAGCTCGAATTCTTCATCAAACCCGGTTCCGATAAGGAATGGCACTCATATTGGGTCGAAGAACGCCTGAAGTGGTATAACTCCGTCGGACTGCCTGCGGAAAAACTACATAAAGACATCCACCCGAAGGAAAAACTGGCGCATTACGCTTCGGCCTGTACAGATATCGCCTATGATTTTCCGTTTGGCCGTCAGGAACTGGAAGGGATAGCCGCCCGCGGTAATTTCGACCTGACCCAGCACCAGCAGCACAGCGGTAAACCACTGGAATATTTTGATCAGGAAACCAACGAGCGCTTTATCCCGCATGTTGTTGAGCCATCTGCCGGGGTTGACCGCATTGCACTGGCGCTGATTTGCAACGCCTACTGCGAAGAGTGGGTGCCGACCGCCAAGGTCCAGGGCCCCGTGCTTGAAGCCGAGGAAGGCAAACAGCCTCCGGACGGCTATGAAGCGCGGACAGTGATGCGCTTCCACCCACGCATCGCCCCGGTGCGCGCCGGGGTCTTTCCGCTGCTGAAAAACAAACCGGAACTGATGAATAAAGCTAAAGATGTTTTCGGCATGCTCAATGAACGCTGGAACTGCTTCTGGGACCAGACCGGTGCCATCGGTCGCCGCTACCGCCGGCAGGATGAAATCGGCACCCCCTATTGTATCACGATCGATTTTGATACGCTTGAGGATAACACCGTTACCCTGCGCGAGCGCGACAGCATGCAGCAGGAACGGGTACCGGTTGATGAGCTCGTCGCACGGCTCGATCCACAGTTCCGCTGAACCGGGCGGTCGCATGATAAGGTCTCATATGGACGCAAGAGAAATATTGGAAGCCGTTGCGCAAGGCGGCATGAAGGTCGAGGACGCTTTGCAGAAGATGCCGCTGCCCGACACAAACCTCGGCTTCGCCTGCATTGACCACGACCGCGCACGCCGCCGCGGCATGCCGGAAGTTATCTACGCCCAGGGCAAAACCATTGCACAGTTGCTGGATATAATCCGCTCTTTGCTGGATCACAAACAAAATGCATTTGCAACCCGCGTCAGCCCCGAACAGGCAGCAGCGGTATTAAAAGAATTTTCCGCAGCGGTTTACCATGAAGCGGCCCGCGCGATAACGGTCGACTGCACCGAACTGCCGGAACCGGCCGGTCTGGTGGCGGTCGTCTGCGCCGGCACCACGGATATTCCTGTTGCAGAAGAGGCCGCACTGACCGCCTCACGCATGGGAGCCCAAGTTGAACGCGTGTTTGATGTAGGGGTTGCCGGTTTGCACCGGATTGCAGCCCACTTGCCGATGCTGCGCAAGTGCCGCGCAATCGTGGTGGCCGCCGGCATGGAAGGCGCCCTGCCATCGGTCGTTGGCGGACTGGTACACTGTCCGCTGATTGCCGTTCCGGTCAACACCGGATACGGGGCCGGCGGACAGGGGCTGGCGGCTCTGCTGGCTATGTTGAACACCTGCGTGCCGGGCATCAGTGTGGTAAACATCGATAACGGCTTCGGCGCAGGGGTGTGCGCGGCCATGATAAACCGTACCGGAATTTTAAACGGAGATACACCTTGAATCATTTGCATTTTGACAGTGTCGGCGGGGCGAGGGGCGATATGGTGCTGGCCTGTCTGATCGGACTTGGTGCTGATATAGATAAATTGAATGCGATGCTGGCTTCACTGGCGGTTGAACCGCTTTCAATTGTCTGCAAAGAAGCGGTTGATCACGGTATCAACGGACTGCAGGTGCATGTTGAGGCACCGGTCGAGGCCCATCATCACCGCCGCCTCGGTCATATCCGCACTATTCTCGAAAATGCCGGTATTGAGCCCGGCGTGACAGCCCGCGCAATGGCTGCTTTCACGCGGCTGGCTGAAGCCGAAGCCAAGGTTCACAACAGTTCAGTTGATAAAGTTCACTTTCACGAAGTCGGCGCACTCGATGCCATTGCCGACATCACCGGATCCGCCGCAGCAATGGAACAACTGAATATCGGCAGCGTCAGTTTCGGTCCGCTGCCGGTCGGCTGCGGAACAGTAAAGACCGCCCACGGACTGCTGCCTGTGCCGGTTCCTGCAACAGTGGAAATGCTGCAAGGATGGCAGTTACAGCAAACCGGTGAACCTTTCGAACTGATCACCCCGACCGGTGCCGCATTATTGAGCACCTGGGCGGTTAATGCCACCGGACAGCATGGCAGAATGCTGCGTTCAGCCACCGCCTGCGGCCACCGCAAACTCAATAACCGGCCGAATATCCTGCGCGCAATGCTGTTTGCTCCGGAAGATGATTTGAACGGCAAAACTGATTGCTGCACTGTGCTGGAAACTCAGCTCGATGATCAGTCCGGCGAGGGCATTGGCGCGGCGGTCACCAAACTGCTGCAAGCCGGTGCACTCGATGTTTTTACCACACCGGTTTTTATGAAAAAACAACGTCCGGGAGTCGCGCTGACAGTCATCTGCCAAACCGAAGACAGTCCGCGGATGAAGGAATACATTTTTCGCGAAACCACAACTTTCGGCATCAGGGAAAGCATAACCAGCCGCACTACTTTGCAACGCGAGTTTAAAGAAGTCGATACCGCAGCCGGAAAAATCAGTCTAAAGATTGGCAGCCTGAACGGGGAGAGCATTACGCTTGCCCCCGAATACGAAGACTGCCTGCGTTGCGCCGAAGCGTCAGGCCTCCCCCTGCGTAAAGTACAACAAATGGCCGTCGCCGCCGCCAGTCATACGCTGTCGGTATAAGCTGTGTTATTATGGGCTGCACTTAATCGGCATAGCACCGACAAAACAGATCAAAACACAACCATCACCGCCGCCAGAGCCAGAAAGAAGCCCGCCAGCACAATCTTACCGAGCAACACTTCTTTGCGCCCAAACGTCAGCCAGGTTTCAACACGCGAAAAGACGCGCGTCAATGCCAGAATCACCAGTAACGGCAGAATAAACATCAGATTATACAGCGCCAGCAGCCCCCATGCATACAGACTGCCGCCCCCCTCCCCCTGGCGCGCAATCAATGCCAGCGTCGGCACATAGACCTGCCCCGTACAGATCCCTTCAATCACCGCAATTACCGCCCCCAGCATAAACGCCGCCGCCAACCCCGCGCCGCCTTTGCGCCATGTCCGCACAACACTGCGCGAGCGCCGTTTCATCGCATCAGGCATTTGCAGCACAATACTGGCCGCATCACCGGTTTGCAAATAACGCACCGCATCATAAAGCGAAACTCCCGCCAGCGCCAACACCGCCAGCAACAGCAGCCGGTCAAACCAGAAAGCAATCTCCCAGCGGTCAAGAATCAAACGCAAACCATGTAAAAGACCAACACCTATCGCAAAATAGGTAACATAGATTCCAGCACAGAAAGCCGCACCAACCAACAGCACCCGGCCCCAGGATAACTTCAAGGACACCAGAACAGAAACCAGAAAGATCAGCGTCGAAATCGCACAAGGATTTACCGCATCCGCCAGACCGGCCGCAATCACCAGCCATACCAGCGCCGCGCCGTCCACAGCGAGTCCCGTTAACGTCTCATCGTCCGCATCAAACAGCATCGCGCCCGAAAGCCCATCCGCCAGCGCCGCATCTATCACTGCATGCGTGTTGTCACGGATTGCCTCCCAGCCGGATACCACCCGCTCTCCGCCAATCACCAGATGCACCGCGGAATCTTGCCCGTCAATCCGCCGCAGCAGACTGCCAAGTGCTGCGCCGTATAAAGGATATTCCATATTGAAATGACGCACCTTGACCAGACCGGCATAACGCGCTTCCACTTCCGGCAGAACCTCCTCGCGCACGCGGCGGCATTCAGGACATCCGGGACGGTAAAAATAATCCACCCCCAGAAAAAAATCATCGGCCCAAACCGCCGAAGATGAAATCAGCAGAAATAACAGGATACGTCGCATAAGCATCAGCCGATCACTCCAGCCGCAGCAAAACCGGGGTTTCATGCACAACATCGCGGGAATCGCGAACCCTTACCAGCAAATGCGTTCCGTCTATTTCTTTAGCCAACGGCACACCGCTGACCTCGATACGCGCCTGACCACCGCGTAAAGCGGTCACATTGTAACTGCCGTGTCCCTCCCCCGGAAACACCAGTTCTTCAACGATCACCGGCTGACGGTCGGCTGAACGCACAAACATATAAAAGCCGGCGGTGTTGTCCGGTCCGCGCGGGCGCAATTGGACAGTTTCCGGAACAACCAGGATATCACGCACAACATGCAGCCGCACCGGCAGCTCAATCTTATCATAATCAGGATTGTCGGTACGGATGATGATATTCCCATGCTGCATGCCGCCGGTCTCCATTGCCGCACGCGTGGCGGTAATATCAATTCTGTAACCGCGCCCCGGATCAATGTTGCGGTACTCAACAGTGACAAAAGGCACTGCGCCGGTTTCCACGGCAGTCACCCGGTACGGCTGGCGGGCCGGGTTGCCGCGCATCACCACCGTTTGCGCAGGACGCGCCCCTGAATCGCCCGCCACCAGCGCCACCGCCGCGGGATGCACCTCAATTTCACGTTGAATATCACACAAGATCACCAAGTCGCTAACCTGATTCACCGGATCATTGGAAACCAGTTGGACAACTTTACGCTGCCTGCCGCGCCAGCCCGCACTGCGGAAAAGCACCTCAACATCCATTGCTTCACCCGGCGCAAGCGTACGCTTCGGCAGCCGCGGAACAGTGCAGCCGCAACCCGCCTTGACATCACGAATCTCAAGCGGTGATTTACCGCTGTTGCTTACCTTGAAAACTATAGGAAAATCACCGTCCTTGCGGATGACACCCAAATCATGCACAGCATTTTCAACAACAATAGACGGGGCGCTAAAGAGCACCCCCGGCAGCATTAAGCTAACCAGTCCGCAAAATGCCATATAAAAAAACAACTTCATAACAATCACTGATTCTCTGTTTATTCAGCCGCCGGCAACTGCCGGACACTCCAGCTTAATTTTCTGCGTAAAACCGAAAAATAATCGAATCCCGGCAGAATCACAAACTGCGCCGCTTTCGCACTGCGCGTAATTATGATGCTGTCACTGTCTTCCAGCACATGCTCCACCTGTCCGTCAACCGCCAGACGCACTCCACCGGCCGCGGTGCTGCCAACCTCAATCTGCGAGGAATCACACACCACCAGCGGACGCGATGAAAGCGTGTGCGGACAAATCAGACTGACAACAAAAACCCCGGCATCGGGATGCAGGATCGGACCGCCGGCGGAAAGTGAATGTCCGGTACTGCCCGAAGGTGTTGAAACAATAATGCCGTCACAAACATAGGAAGCCACCCGGTCACCGTTTACAGCAACATCAAGCGTTACCACGCGCGGGGAAATACCGCGACTGACCAGAATTTCGTTTAAGGCACGGAACCCGGCAATCTTCCTGCCCTCACGCATTACCGTCGCCTCCGCGATACAGCGCGGACGGATTGAAAAAGCCCCTTCCGCCAGCATCTTCAGCGCAGATTCTATTTCATTTTCGGCAATCGTCGTCAGAAATCCCAGACTGCCGATGTTGATGCCCATCACCGGAATGCTACGACCATCCAGCAGGCGCACCGTCCGCAGCATCGTGCCGTCCCCGCCCAGCGCCATAACAACATCACACCCGTCAAGCGCAGCATCAGTATCCGCTGTCTTCAGCCCAGCATCACGCACAAACACCACCTGCAACCCGACAACGGCAGCGGCAGCTTCAATCCTGGCCACAACTTCATCAGCACGCGGTTTTCCGTTATTTACAACTATCCCGATATTCTTCATAAAATTTCCCGCTTATCCCACCGCCGTTATGTCAAGAATTCTGCCCCGGTTTAGGTCAACCATCAGGTATTAGGCATTAGTCATTAGGATCTACTATATTTCGCCCAATCTCCCTAGCCCCTAACCCCTATTTCCCTCCCCCGTCTTTCAATTCGGCATCCTGTGTCACAATCCGCCCGTCTTCCAGTTTGACACTCACTTTATAACGCAGCATATCCAGCCCGGTTACCACTCCGCGGCCATCAGGGGTATCCATCCGCGAGCCGATTCGCGGCAGCAAACGTGCCACATCTTTATAGTAATCATTCTCATATCGCAGACAGCATTTAAGCCGTCCGCAATTCCCGCTGATTGCATTAGGATTCAGTGACAATCCCTGCGTCTTGGCCATCTTCACATTCACCGACTCAAATTTAGATAACCATGAGCAGCAGCACAGATTGCGGCCGCATGGCCCGATGCCGCCGGTAATGCCCGCTGCATCACGCACCCCGATCTGCCGGAAATCGCATTTACAATGCAGTTCTGCTCCGGTCTGCCGCGCCAGCTCACGCGGGTCGGTCTTGCCTTCAGCCATGAATTCAACTCTCAGCAAACTCCGATTAAAGGTATAATGTCCGCGGATAATCTTAATTTCAAGCCCCAGTTCACCGGCTTTTTTCAATAGCGTTTCGATAGCCATTTTAGAGCGCAGGGCATTTTCACGCGCTTTGGCGATATCCTGCAGCGTCGCACAACGCAACAAATTCGGCAGCTTGACCTCCCCGCGCGCCCCGCAACTTTCTTCCGACAGCATAACCACCCGCCCGAATTCCTGCTCACCGCAGTTATCCACCAGCACTTGATCGCCAATATGCACAGCCAGCTCCGCCGGCACCGCGCAGGTCAAATCCGCCCCCTCGTCAATTTGCACCCTTACAATTCTTCTGCCTGTCATTTCATCATTCATTTCATCTGAACCAATCCGTTTTGGAATACAAAGGCATCCGGCATGTTGCGGTCAAGCTGACGGTTGATATCTGTGATAATCTGCAGATTAGCCATCGCCGCCGCCCAGCCGCCCGCCGGACAGCTTCCGCCAAGAATATCGCCTGCTTCCCGGTAATAAATACCGGCAGACGCATCAAACCCTTTACACATTATCATCACGTCACGAAACCACAGCTCCAGCCCCTTCATCAACATATGACGGGTTTCACGGTAAATCGAACTTATCCGGGCATCAAGCGTTTTGTCGTCAAGCTCCTCGCCGGCATCCTTGCTCTCCTTTGTAATCAGCTTTTCTATTTCCTGCTTTTTTTCAGCCAGAAACGCTGTCAAACGATCGGCCGCAAGCATCGCGGAAACAACATTCCCCGGACGGAACTCCCGCATGGCATCAATAACCACCGACTGTATCTCGTCGCTGAGATCCGCGCCGGTGCTCTGATCAAGCATAACCGTCTGGCAGCGCGAACGGACTGTCGGCAGTAATGCGTCAGGATTGTCTGTAACCAGAAAAAAAACACACTGCCCCGGAGGCTCCTCAAGCGTTTTAAGAAATGCATTTGACGCCTGCATCGTGAGCCGGTCGGCCGCGACAATAACCGCCGCCTTCCAGCCGCCGCTGTAGGCGGTCTGGTAAACTTCATTCTCAAGCTCGCGCATATCATTGATTGATATCTGGCGCGACTTCATCTGCGGTTCAATCCAGTGCAGATCCGGCACAGCATGCTCATTCACCCGGCGGCAATCGGCGCATTTCCCGCAGCCACGTGGAGACTGACGGCAGTACATCCACTGCAACAGCCGCTCCACGAGTTGAGCACCGCTGCCGCGCGGCGGCCCGACAATAAGATAGCCGTGCGCGTTGCGCCCCCCGGCAAACGCATTACTGATTAATTCGTATGCTTTATCAACAGTCATAACCGGTCAATTCTGTTCCCTAAGCGCCGCCGCCAGTTTACGGATCTGTTCACCGAGACGGCTCTCAATTACGTTCCACACATCCTTTGCAACCACATCACGGTCACGGTCGGTATTGACCACAACACAACGCTGCGGTTCAGCAGCGGCTAGCTCAAGATACCCCTGCCGCACCTGTTCATGAAAAGAAAGCGCCTCCCGTTCAATACGGTCATATGACTGCTTGCCGTGCGGACTGCGTTCGGAAACCCGCTCCAGACCGCGCCCGGCGGCAACATCCATCATAATCGTCAAATCGGGAACCGCCTCACCTATTGCAAAATTATTGATGGACTGAACAAGCTTAATGCCGAACCCGCGCGCAATCCCCTGATAAACGGTTGTTGAATCGGCAAAGCGATCACACAGCACCGATGTGCCGGACTGCAAGGCGGGAATAATTACATTTCTCACCAGTTGCGCACGGCTTGCCTCAAACAGCAGCAGCTCGCATTCCGGAACAAGCTCATCCCCGCCCGCGTCATGCTGCAGAATTTTACGGATCAATTCTCCGGTCGGGGTTCCGCCCGGCTCGCGCGTACGCAATATGCGCAACCCCAATGCCTCGAGTTTCTCGCGCACCAGCTCAGCCTGCGTGGTCTTCCCGCTGCCCTCGGGTCCCTCAAATGTTATGAATAAACCGCGCATTTAAACCCGCCTTTTCAATTCAGGGCCGGCTGGAGTGTCTTTAACCTCCCAGCCGGACGCCGCCAGCTCATCACGCAAACGGTCGGCTTCCCCCCAGTTCTTCGCCAGCCGCGCCGCCTGCCGCGCTTCAGCCAGTGCCGTAATGCCATCCGGCACCGCCGCGGTTTCTGGTTGCAGAAATCCCAGCACCCTGTCAAATCCGGTCCATTGGGCAAGTAAAGCCGCCGCATCCCCCTCAAGCTGATCGGCATCCAGCCGCCGGTTACCTTCATGCACCATATCAAACAAGGCCGCCAGCGCATCGGAAATGTTGAGATCGTCATCCATGGCGCAGATAAAACGCTGCACATATTGATCCGCCCAGCCGGGTGTTCCCGTTTCCGCGCGCTCAACAGCCGCCGCCTTCTCA
>PXDI01000016.1 GCA_003565095.1 PVC group bacterium
TCAAGGGCTTCAGTGTCTGACCGCATGCACTGAACCGGATGGACATTACCGGCGGCACCGTTGCAGAACAGAGCGGTACTGCCGGGGAAGGTCCGTTCGATGATTCTGCATGCATAGCCGGGATAATCAGCGGAAAAAAAGTCATTGGCAGGACCAAGCGTGAGCGCGTGCGCTGTATAATGATACAGCACGGCTTTGATCGCGCCCGTGCTGTCAGTCAAGCGCAATACCAGTAAATCCGGGTCGATTGGTCCGCAGGTTTGCGCGTTTTCTTGCATAACCATGATCGAACGCCCGTGTTCATTTTGAACCCGGCGGTTATGACTCAGCGGCAGCGATGTTTTCGCCCAGGCCAGCTTTACGGTTTCAAGATTATGCCAGGCCTGAACGAGTGCATCCGCAATCTTTGCTTCGATCGATAGCACCTCAGGATCGTCGGGTGTGGAGCCGAAAAGAAAACTGGTTTCTGCCCCCGCATGGGTATGCGTAGCGGCAATCAGGATGTTCTCCGGAGTAATTTCCGCTATCCGTTCGCATACCGAGTGGCGGATTCGCAATACACTGTCCCAGCGTATGATACACAAATCGGCGCTGGCAAGCAGCACTGCTGTATTGTTGTCGGTGAGCGACAATGCCCGGACAAAAAGCGGATCCAACGTTCCTTTTGCACGCCGCGCCAGACGTTGCGGGCCTCTGGGAAAGGCGGCCAACAATGCACCGGCGGGCGGCGTGATATCAAGTTTGGCAGTGCCTGCGCGCAGATTCATATCGAGAAATCATGCGGGATCAGCATAAGGATGTTCGGTTTTGGACCTGATGCCATAAACGACAAAACGTCCTCTGGCGCAATTACGAAACGACTTTCGCAATCAAGGTTACTTCCACGGGTGCATTGGAAGGTAGTGACGCAACCCCTATTGCCGCGCGACTTCCGATGCTCTCAGGTCCAAGATGTTCAATCACGGTCTCGGATGCATAATCCGCAATTTTAGAGTGTGCGGTAAACTCAGGTTCCGCATTCAATAAGATCTCGAGTCGAAGGATTACAGCGATTTTCTCGCCTTTTTCCAAGCAGGACTGTGCGGCAATTAACGCATTTAAGGTTGCCAGACATACAGCATCCCGGTGGGATTCCAAGGGGTCACTGGAACGGATCTTGCCAGAATAGATAAGCGTCCCGGATTTCCGGGGTGTCATACCCGAGGTGTAAATAAGCTCGGCGTGCCGGACTGCAGCAAGATACTTGCCTTGCGGGATGGGTTGTTCAGTGTTGCGGGTCATTTTCGATAGACCTCCACCATTTTTACAATCCGCTCTGCGGCCGCGACTGCCGCAGCGTGGTCTTGTGAAAAGTTTAGCCGGATGCTGTCATTGACATCGGGCGCAAATTCTGATCCCGGCGTTACGGTCACGCCGGCCTGATGGCGAAGCAGTCTTATGAATGTATGTGGATCCACGTCAAGAGCTGGTAATTGCGGGAAAAAATAACTTCCGGCTTGTGGAGTTGCGGTTGGGAAATCAGCGGCCCTGAAGATTTGCAGTAATTCATCCCGTATCGCTTCATGTTCACTTATCCGTTGTTCCATCCAGCCGGAAGGTTCCAGAAACCAAGTATTGAGCGCCGCTTGATTATATCCTGCTGCCCGTAGCGAAACGATTGCTTGCAGACTTTCCATTCGATCAATCAATTTGGATGTGCCGAATGCAGTTCCAAGACGGAACCCACTGAGAGACTCGGTCTTGGAGGGGCCCATAATCGTGATTAGATTTTCCGGCTGCGTATCCAAGGCCCGAAGATGCGTATAAACCTCACCGCTGTATAGTAGCCGAGCGTACAGTTGATCCACGATTAATGTTACACGGTGTGCTGCTGCAAGCGCTGAAATTGCGGATATTGAGTCGGCTGAATATACCAGACCTGTAGGATTGTTAGGTGTTGAAAAGACAAAGACCTTGGTGCCGTTTTTAAATGCGGCTTCAATTTGATTGAGATCTGGCCCGTTTTCAGACGGGGTTCCCTGGTAGTGCAGGGTGATGGGGACAATTTCGCCTCCGAAAAATTTAACAAGTTTGCGGTTGGCAAAATAGTCGGGTTGCACCACAGCAACTTTCGTCCCTGAAGTGACTGTCGCACCGAGGGCCAAAAACAGCGCGCCTTGCGTTCCGGGTGTTATAATCAACTCGCTGCCTGCTGAAATGGGTTGTCCTGTAAACTTGCCGAGACGATCGGCCAGTCCCTCGCGGATCTGGGATGAACCGCGATACTCAGTGTACGCTTGCTGGCCGCCGCTCTCAAAGCCGTCTTTCCAAGCCTCTGCTGATCCGGGTGTTGGCGGAAAGGCATCGACATCCCCGTGCGAGAAGTCAACCGGAATCCCGTCATATTTATCGCCACGCATAACGGTATTTATATCGCCTATCTCTTGTCGACCCTCTTGACCGGGGGCATTATCTGTCGTAAGCGCTCTAAACTTTTCATCAAGTGTCATCATATAGCTCTCCAATCATTAAATCCGGCTTAA
>PXDI01000272.1 GCA_003565095.1 PVC group bacterium
GGATGGCTGTTTTCGCCGACCCGTGGCGGCATTAATTTCATCCCGCCGGAGCCGGAGCGAATGGAGCGTGTCGGCGGGATGATCCAGGTTGATTTCAGTCCGGGGTATGAGAATATCATCTTCCCGGCTTTCAGTGACGGGCGCATGTATGTGCGCGGAAGATTTAAACTCGAGGCATTTGAACTGCCGCAGTAGCAGCCAAGGATACGACTATGGATAAGTGGAAATATTGTGTTTTTCTTTTGATTGGGATGCTCGGTTGGTCGGGAGTAGCGGGCGCGCAGCAGCGCCAGCCCGACTATGTGGTTGTCGAGATAACCTGGACGGATCCCGCAACGCGACAGGAACAGACAACCCGCGGCCAGCTATGGTTTGCGGATGACAGGTTTCCCGTGCAGTCATTGAATCAGCATGGGGTGCTGGTCGAGCACCGGTGGAATCCGAATCTGCTGGCACCGCGCGAACCCGGAGATATTTATATTAAGCGTCTCGATAAGGAGCACGGCGGCCGGCCGCTGTTTCACTTTAAAGGCTATCGTGCCACGGCCGATTTCGTGTTTCCTTACAAGGAGATACCGATTGTTGCCCAGGGTGATTCTTTACTGGCAATGATGCGCTCGTCAGTGGATGATGCCGGAGAAATGACGGCCGTGGCCGAATTGTTCGTTGATGACGATGATGATGATGACGAAGTAGTCGATTTACTGGGCGTCGGGGATCAGCGCCGGGCGAATGTTGTGCGTTTGGCGATGCCCGGGCGCAGTGATCTGCGCGCTATCCCGACCGATGCAATCGCCCGTATAGTGCTGCTTGAGTCTCCGCCGGGATTCCGGTTTGAGAGCTATACCGGAAGATACGTGCAATATAGCAACGCGGGGCGTGGTGACGAAGGACGCGTGCAGGTGGCGGCGGCAACGTTCTTTGGCGGGGGGGGGGAGGAGCGCTTCGATGCGGGAGCGTTTATGAATGACGGATCGATTGTCATGGTGGCAACCATGGGCAATCTTGATTTCCTGACGGGTATCCGTCCGCGGGTGATTGGACGTGACCAGGGTGTTGATGAAATTCCACGCAACTACCGGCGCACTCCGGTAATTGTGCGTTACAGTCCGGATTTGCGCCGGATACTTGAAGTGGTTCGTCTGCCGTGGGGGGCGGGGGTGGCCAGCAGTATTTTCTTTGGCGAGGATGACGCACTGTTTATGACGCTGCAGCCCGGTCCGGCATTTCCGCAATTCTTTGAGGGGTTGCGGAACAAACATACATCAGGTTTGGCGACCGGGAGAAGCCCGCACACTTTCCTGCTGCGGATTTCGCCGGATCGCAGCCGGATTGACTGGGCGATAAAATTTCAAAACGTTGTGATCACTTTAACGCCTTACATCGAGGAGCAGTTGCTGGTACGTTACGGTCCGCACAGCAATATTGTGGATCCGGTGCGCGGCAGCTTGCGTGACGGGCCGGTGGTGCAGGGGCTTGGCGGCACAACCCATGACCGGGTGGTGCATCCCCGTACCGGTGCGTTTTATCTTGGCGGCGAATACCACTCCGGCACCGGTCTCGAGCCGTGGCGCAATCCGTGGTTGCGTAAGTACAATCCTGACGGCACAATTGCCTGGACGGCCTACGATTGGACCGGGCCGGTGGTTGGAGTTGAGAATTTGCGCCTGGTTTCCGATTCGGTGGTCTTCGGCGTGCAGGTTGGTGCGGATGGCAACCTGGTTCTGCGCGGCTGGTCGGACGGCGGCAACTCGGTTTTCACAAGACAGCCCTATGATTTGCGTAAAGGTGTCCCGATGGGCGGCTGGTGTGCTTCGATCTGGGGGGCGGGTGTATTGTCAGTGCCGTATTTGATCAGGATGGACGCCGAGACGCAGGAGGTCTATGGTGTGACCCGCTACAACAGTTATTTGCCGACGCGCAACGAACCAAACTCAATTTCTATTCGCGATTTTACTACAACCGGTAACGGTGATGTGGTTGTTGTCGGCGGCTCGGCATTTGCCTTTGTGGAGACTTGGGATGCCTGGATTGAACCGTGGATCAAGCAATACCGCACGAACGAATTTGCCAGCGCCAAGGGCGGAACTTTCCTGACTGTGTTTGCGCCCGATATGCGCAGCGCCCGGCTTGCGACGATTCTTCCCGGTGTGCGGAATCCGAATCTGATTGCACACGGGCAGTGGGTGCTTTTGTATGGTGCGGCAACCGAACGTTACTCGTCCTATGGTCACAGTTTCGATACTATTACAAAGAATGCTGTGCAGCCGGAATTCGGCGGAGGGTCGCAGGATGCCTATGTGATGCTGATCAATACCGCCGGTGAACCCAATCCCCCTGAGCTGCCTGCATGGACCTGGGGCGATCGCGCCGGCCGGCGTTAGTTTCTCGATGACGAGGAGTATCCCGAATGGCGCTAGCTTAAGCTCATATCTTGATTAGAGAGGTTCTCAAAAGTCTTGCCTTGGTAACGCTCGCTGACCTTGGTCGGCGAGCGGAAAAATCGAGAGAAAGAAAAC
>PXDI01000336.1 GCA_003565095.1 PVC group bacterium
GCTTTCGCAGAGAAACCGGGGCGGCTTTTCGGGAAACAGGCTGATTTCACTGGACGATGAGGGGAAACCCCGTGTATTCTTTATGTATTCTTTTTGAGCACCGAAAACAGTGGATTTGAGTGGAACGCAAGGACAACGAGGCTGTGATCAAAAAGTGTAAAAAGCGCATTTTCCTTAGGAAATATGAGGTTTTTGGTGGGTTTTTAATGGCGCCCCCGGCAGGACTTGAACCTGCGACATTCGGATTAGAAATCCGATGCTCTATCCAACTGAGCTACGGGGGCTTTGCTTGAAAAGGAAAGCTATTGTATATAGCTCAGGATTTCAAGTTCAGAAAAAATTGAGCGATCTGGCTTTACGGCGGATTCAGAAGATGCTAAAAGGAAAACTCTTTTATCGGCTGTCATTTAATAATTAAAGAAATGGGGGAAACATGCCGAAGATTGATGGGATTGATACTGTTCTGATTATTGGTTCCGGCCCGATTGTAATCGGCCAGGCTTGCGAATTTGACTATTCAGGCACTCAGGCCTGTAAAGCCCTGAAAGCGCTCGGCTACAAGATTATCCTGGTTAACTCTAATCCTGCCACCATTATGACTGATCCGGGAACCGCCGACCGTACCTATATTGAACCGTTGACAGTCGAGGCGCTTGAAAAAATCATCGCACAGGAACGTCCCGATGCGCTGCTGCCCAATCTCGGCGGCCAGACCGGCCTGAACCTGACCTCAGATCTGGTCAAACACGGTATTACCGAAAAATACGGAGTACGTATCATTGGCGTACAATTAGACGCCATTGAGCGCGGTGAAGACCGCATCGAGTTCAAGAAGACCATGGACCGGCTGGGCATTGGCATGCCGCGCAGCGAAGCCGTCTACAGCGTTGATGACGCCGAAGCTGTAGCCGCCAAACTCGGTTACCCGGTTGTTATCCGTCCGGCTTATACCATGGGCGGAACCGGGGGCGGGCTGGTCTATAACGTCGAGGAATTACGCACAGTTGCCGCCCGCGGAATTGCCGCCAGCATGGTGGGACAGGTACTGATCGAGGAATCTGTGCTCGGCTGGGAGGAACTTGAGCTGGAAATTGTCCGGGATGCTGATAATAAGCTGATTACTGTGTGTTTCATCGAAAACATCGACCCGATGGGTGTCCATACCGGGGATTCCTTCTGCTCCGCCCCGATGCTCACGATCTCAGAGGAAACGCAGCAAAGGCTGCAAAAGCACGCCTATGACATCGTTGAATCAATCGGCGTGATCGGCGGAACCAATGTACAGTTTGCGCATAATCCCGAGGATGGCCGGATTGTGATCATCGAAATTAATCCGCGGACATCGCGCTCGTCAGCACTGGCATCGAAAGCCACCGGCCTGCCGATCGCCCTGACTTCCGCCAAACTGGCAGGCGGTCTGACACTGAAGGATCTCCCTTACTGGCGCGACGGCTCGCTCGACAAATACACCCCCTCCGGTGACTATGTCGTAATGAAATTCGCCCGTTGGGCCTTTGAAAAATTCAAAAACATCGACGATAAGCTCGGCACCCAGATGCGCGCGGTCGGCGAAGTGATGAGTATCGGCAAAAACTACAAGGAAGCTTTCCAGAAGGCGATCCGTTCGCTCGAAACCGGGCGTTACGGGCTGGGTTTTGCCAAGAATTTCAATGAGCTGGCGAAGGACGAACTGCTCGATATGCTGGCAACGCCCTCGAGTGAAAGACATTTCATTATCTATGAAGCATTGCGCAAGGGTGCCACAGTTGAAGATATCCATGCCAAAACATTCATCAAGCGCTGGTTTATTGAACAGGTGCTGGAACTCGTGCAGCTTGAAGAACAGATAATTCAGCACCGCGGCACCCCCCTGCCCGATGACCTGTTGAAACAGGCTAAGCTTGACGGTTTTGCCGACCGTTATCTGGCGCAGTTGACCGGATGCGCGGAAAAGAGCATCCGGGAACAGCGCAACCGGCTGGGCATACGCGAAGGCTGGCAGGCGGTGCGCGTCAGCGGCGTTGAAGGCGAACAGTCATACTACTATTCCAGCTACAATGCCCCCGATGCCTGCCCGGCCAGCAATAACCCCAAGAAAGTGATGATTCTGGGCGGTGGACCTAACCGCATCGGCCAGGGCATTGAATTCGACTACTGCTGCGTGCATGCCGCCTTCAGCCTGCGCGATATGGGATATGAAACCGTAATGGTAAACTGCAACCCCGAAACGGTTTCCACCGATTATGACACATCTGACCGGCTCTATTTCGAACCGCTCACCGTCGAAGATGTTCTGCAGATTTACGAAAAAGAGCAGCCGCTGGGAGTGATTGTGCAATTTGGCGGACAGACCCCGCTGAATATTGCCCGTGAACTTGAGGAAGCCGGGGTTAAAATTCTCGGAACCACCACCGACACGATCGATCTGGCCGAAGACCGTGACCGTTTCCGGCAAATGATGGATAAAATGAATATTCCAATGGCGGACAGCGGAATGGCGGTTAACATAGAAGAAGCACTGACCTTGGCCGGAAAAATCGGTTATCCATTAATGGTGCGGCCCTCCTATGTGCTTGGCGGACGCGGCATGGAAATCGTCTATGACGAGGAAATGCTGCGCAGCTATGTTGCCGCCGCCGTCGGCGTAACCCCCGACCGGCCGATCCTGATCGACAAATACCTTGAGAATGCGGTGGAAGCCGAAGCCGATGCCGTTGCCGACGGCACCGATGCTTATGTTCCGGCAGTAATGGAACATATCGAACAGGCCGGGGTGCATTCCGGCGATTCCGCCTGCGTAATCCCGCCAACCACCATTTCGGCCGGGAATATCGAGATAATCAAAGAATATACCCGCCGGATCGCCCGCGAACTGAAAGTGGTCGGGTTGATGAATATGCAATACGCTATCTACAAAGACAAAGTATATGTGCTTGAGGCCAACCCACGGGCATCACGCACGGTACCGATTGTTTCCAAGGTGTGCGGACTTTCCATGGCACGTATCGCAACTGAACTGATGATGGAGCGGCAGCTTGGCGAATACGATTTGAGTGACCGTGCCCTTCCATATTACGGCGTCAAGGAAGCGGTCTTCCCGTTTACAATGTTCCCGGAGGTCGACCCGCTGCTCGGCCCCGAAATGCGCTCGACCGGGGAAGTGCTCGGAATGGCCGACTCTTTCGGCATGGCTTTCTATAAGTCACAGGAAGCCGCCAAAACCCTCCTGCCGCTGCAAGGGACGGTCCTGCTCTCGGTCTGTGAAAGTGACCGTGACGCCGGATTGACAAAACTGGCGGAACGCTTTATGGAAATGGGATTCCGCCTCATGACAACCGGCGGAACCCATGGTTTTCTGGAATCCAGCGGAATCAAGAGCGATATGATTCTAAAGCTGCACGAAGGCCGCCCGAATATCGCCGATGCCATCACCAACGGTGAAATTCAGTTGGTAATCAACACACCGGCCGGGAAAAAAGCGCTTACCGATGATTCCTACATCAGAAAATCGGCCATTCGCAACCGCATACCTTATATTACAACTTTGGCGGCAGCGCACGCCGCAGCCGCCGGCATTGCCGAGCGCCACAAAGGTGAATATACGGTAAAAGCACTGCAGGATTATCACAAACTGATTGCATAATTTCGCTTGAATGAGAATTCATGACGTGTATTATTCTTCAGTGTAAACGAATTGTGTCATGATTGAACCGCAAGGAACTTTTTATGCCAGCTAAAGCGACAGCCGCGCGCGGGATATACGATATTCTGCTGGAGAACGCGATCCTTGATCCGGAAACTCTCGACACAGCGGTTGAAGAAGCTAAAGCGGAAGGCCTGCGGCTTGAGAAATATCTGGTAGAAAAGAAGCTCATCAAGGGCGATGACATGGCCCTGGCCCTGTCTTCATACCTGAAAATGCCCCCGATTACCTTGTCCCATTTCACCCCCAGCGATATGGTTAAAGGACTCATTCCCCGCGAATTTATGGCTAAACGGCTGGTTATTCCAATTGCCAGTGTCGGCAAATATATGACGGTCGCGCTGGGGGATCCCTTTGACCTGATGACGATTGATGAATTGCAGATCATGTCCGGCAAAGAGGTGACAGCCGTGGTTGTCGCTGAACACGAAGTTGAGCAGGTGCTTACCCGCATTTTTGCGCAGGACTCCCAGGGCCTTGATATGGAAGAACTGATGCGCGACGACAGCGACGTCGAAGTTCTCGATGATTCTGAAGAAGACCAGAGCCTGGACGAAATGCTGGAAAGCGCTGAAGGCGCCCCGGTTATCCGCATGGTAAATATGATGCTGGTTGAAGCACTGCGGACAGACGCCAGTGATATCCATATTGAACCGATGGAAAAAACGGTACGGTTGCGCTACCGCATTGACGGCAAACTTATTGAACGCCCCGGTCCACCCAAATCACTGCAAAATGCGGTTACTTCCCGTGTTAAGATCATGGCCGACCTGAATATCGCGGAAAGACGTGTGCCGCAGGATGGACGCACACATATTAAAGCGCTTGGTAAGGCGGTTGACTTACGTATCAGCATTTTGCCCACGGTATTCGGCGAAAAAATTGTTATCAGAACCCTGGATAAGACAAAACTGCTGGGTGGTGTTGATAACCTCGGGCTGGATGATGTTTCGCTGAAGGCCTTCAAATATGCACTATCCCAGCCAAATGGAATCGTGCTGGTAACCGGACCGACCGGCAGCGGCAAAACTATGACCCTTTATTCCTGCCTGCAGGATTTAAATCAGCCGGATACCAATATCATCACCTGTGAAGATCCGGTGGAATTCCAGATTCCGGGACTGAATCAGGTCCAGATTAATTCTGACGTGGGATTGACATTCGCTGCTGCTTTGCGCTCTATTCTGCGGCAGGATCCGGACAAGATTCTCGTTGGCGAACTGCGTGACTACGAAACCTCACACATTGCTATTGAAGCCGCCCTGACCGGACACATGGTGCTGGCAACCTTGCATACCAATAACGCCCCCCAGGCGGTCACTCGTCTGATCGATATGAAAATCGAGCCCTTTATGCTCGGTGCATGCTTGATTCTGGCACAGGCACAACGACTCTACCGCCGCTTGTGCTCCGCCTGCAAAACCCCGGTCAAACTGACACCGGAAATACTTAAAGCCAACAATATCGAACCTGATTTCTTTGATGAGTACACGGTCTTCGGCCCCAAGGGATGTCCGCGTTGCGGCGGGAAGGGTTACAAGGGCCGGGGAGCGGCAATGGAAGTGCTGCTGGTGACACCCAAAATCCGTGAAGCGATCCTGCGGAGCGCAACTGCCACCGAATTGATGGAGCTCGGCAGGGAAAACGGGATGCTGTCACTGAAAGAGGCCGGTTTGGCAAGAGTCAAAGAAGGCATCACTTCGCTTGAGGCAGCACTGGAAGTGACCGGCGGCGGATAAGGGGGCTGGAGTCCCTCCTTCGCTCTTCGAGCTACCGTCTTCGTTCCTTCGGACTACGCCGCGACAAGACGCAGGGCAGGCAGGTTTCAGAAAACTTTGTCGCGAGCTTTGTCGCAAGCTTTGTCGGTCTCCGTAGACCGCAGGCAAGGAGCAGGGGTTAGGGTTCGGGTTAGGGGTTAGGGGTTAGAAAAGTTTGTTCAGAGGGAGATTTAAACAACAATGAGTCCGGTAGTCAGTTCCAGCAGATCGCGCAGCTCCGGAAAATCCGCCGGCAGCAGTGCCGGCAAATCGCCGAAGGCGGATGCACAGAAAGCCAAAGCCGCTGCAAAGAAGCCGCGTGGGAAGAAAATTGCCGGAGCAAACAAGATCGTCAACACCTTGCTGCCCGGGTTTTCGCGGCAAATGGCGGCAATGCTTTCTTCCGGCATGCCGATTGTAGCATGCCTGGAAGCCCAGGAGGAACAGGCCGATAATCCATCTTTCAAGATGATTATTGAGGTGATCAAACGTAATATCGAAAACGGTGCGGCTTTTTCCGAAGCACTGCGGAATTTCCCGCAGATCTTCGACGATCTCTACTGCAATATGGTGCGCGGCGGCGAAACCGGCGGCCAACTGGCCGAAACAATCGGCAGAATCGCCGGCTTCCTGGAAGCTACCGCGCGACTGAAGCGCAAGGTCAAATCGGCAATGATGTATCCGGTCATTGTGCTATGCATCGCCATCGGCATTGCCATCGGCATGATTCTGTTTATTGTGCCGGTTTTCGGTGAGATGTTTGCTGATTTCGGAGCAGATCTGCCAACCCCAACCCAGAAACTGCTGGATCTAAGCGATTGGTTAAGAGTGAACGTCATATACGTCATTATCGGGTTCGGCATAATTGTGGTAGCCTTCAAAAAGTGGAAAGCCACTCCCGGCGGTGCTTATGCGTTCGACGCAATGGTTCTGAAAGCCCCGGTGTTTGGTGAATTGGCTAAAAAGATTGCCGCAGCACGTTTTGCACGCACATTCGGCCAAATGGTTCGCAGCGGAGTACCGATCCTCAGTGCGCTGGAAATCGTCAGCGGCGCGACCGGCAACCGCGTTGCCGGGGCCATTATTACCAACGTCCGGGGGGCGGTGGAAAAAGGTGAACCGATGTCCAGCGCGATGCAGAGTCAGACGGTCTTACCGATGATGCTGGTACGCATGCTGCAGGCCGGTGAAAAAACCGGCAAAATCGATGACATGATGGACAGTATTGCCGACTTCTATGATGATGAGGTGGAAACCATGCTCAGCGGATTGACTTCACTGCTGGAACCGATCATGATGGTTTTCCTTGGTGTGATAATCGGCGGTCTGGTTCTATGTATGTTCCTGCCGATCTTCAAGATGGGCGAAGTTGTTTCAGGATAAAACTGAACCCTTTACAAGCACAGATTAATGTATTAGGCTGCGTTATTAATTTAGAAGAGTTTCCGGAAACGATATGGCTAAGATACTTCTTGTAGACGATGAACCAAGCATATTAAGTGTGCTGAGTACACTGCTGAAGGCTGAGAAATATGATGTTACAGCCGCCTTGGGCGGCGAAAAAGCCAAGCAGGTGCTGGAAGAGCAGACTTTTGACCTGATGCTCAGCGACATCAGGATGGCACCGGTTAACGGCATGGACCTGCTGAAACTGGCCCATGAGCAATACCCGCAGATGTCGGTTATCATGCTGACGGCCTACGGATCGGTGGAAACCGCCATTGAAGCACTCAAACTCGGGGCATTTGACTATGTGACCAAACCATTCAAAGTTGATGAGCTGCTCATCACCGTTCAGCGTGCACTCGAATACAAACAGGCCATTTCGGAAAACCAGGATCTGAAAGCCCGCCTCGAAACCCGCTACCACCTTGAAAGTATCGTCGCGGAAAGCAGTGCGATGAAAAACGTTTGCGAAATGATCAAACGCGTCGCCCCCACTGATACAACTATTCTTATTTATGGGGAAAGCGGTACCGGCAAGGAACTCGTGGCCAAGGCCCTTCACCAGTATAGCCGGCGCAAAGATAAACCTTTTGTTGCCGTGAATTGCGCCGCTTTACCCGAACCATTGCTTGAATCCGAGATGTTCGGTCACGCCAAAGGCGCTTTTACCGGAGCCACCGCCACTAAAGAAGGTCTTTTTGAAGCAGCAAGCGGCGGAACTATTTTCCTGGATGAAATCTCATCCATGCCGCTGGCAATCCAGAGCAAGCTGCTGAGAGTATTGCAGGAGAAAGAGATAAGGCGGGTCGGCAGCAATGAAAACATCGCGGTGAACGCCCGTGTACTGGCTGCGACCAATACACATCTTGATGAATTGATGAAAGCCGGGCAGTTTCGTGAGGACCTGTTTTACCGTATCAGTGTTATCCCGATAGATATCAAGCCTTTACGAGAACGCAGAGAAGATATCCTGCCCCTAACCTACCATGTCCTGCAACAGGAGACCCCCCAGGGACAGACCCCGCCAACCCTTGACCCCAAAGCCGGCGCGGTGCTTGAATCATATGATTGGCCGGGAAATGTAAGAGAACTGGAAAACGCCATCAAGCATGCCATGGCATTTGCGCAGGATAACAAAATCACCAGTGATGTTTTTCCGCCGAAAATTGCCGCAACACAGCCAACCGGTTCTCCGGGAGCCAGCGAGGTCGGATTCCAGAAACACCGCTCCCTTAAGGCGTTTTTGAAGAGCAAAGAAAAGGAGTATCTTCAACAAGTTCTCGAGCATACCGGAGGCAATAAGGAAGAAGCAGCTAAACAGTTGAAGATCAGCCTCGCCACTCTTTACCGTAAACTGCCGACCAGTGATGGGGAAGATTAGGGTATTAGACTAGGGTTTGGAGATTAGGGGGGTTGGGGTGACAACATAACCCCGTCCGCTGACCTATGGTCGGCGGACGGAAAAATTGCGAGAAGGTATGAAAGAGGAAAAGCCGAATTGAGCCCGGATTGAGCAAGGTTTGGATACGGTTCTTTGCTTGCTCAACACGGGCTCTTTTTGTTGTTTTTCAAGCTTTCTTTAAACCAATTATTGCGTCCGCCGACCAAGGTCAGCGGACGCGATGAGAACGCCCCTATCACGACAGGACTTTTGAGAACCGCTCTAGCCCGAATATTTATCCAAGTCATGAAACGTAACTGTCAGTTCTATCCAATCCAACTGGTTTTCATGCTGAATCCAGTTGTTCGCAATAATCACCGGCACTCTTTATCAATTACAAGAAACCGCTTCTCTTTTTTTAGATATTGAGAATTTGTCATAAAGTTATCGCCATACATAACAATAAAAATGCTGCTATTGACGCATTTAAGTCCAAAAACCGCATTCAAATATGAGAATTCATCAAATCATACGGAATTAGCCCTGCATGGAACGTCTCCTGCTTCTAAATGGACTAGTTACTGAACGGGCATGGTCGCAGCCCACAAACAGAAGGAGGAATGCGATGAAAAAGTCAGGTTTTACACTGGTAGAGATCATGATCGTTGTGGCGATTATCGGCCTGTTGGCCGCGATTGCCATCCCGGCGTTCATGAAAAACCGCGAAGAAGCACAGAGCAATGCTTGTGTGAATAATCTGCGTATGATCGACGCAGCGAAAGAACAGGCAGCGATGCTGCTGGGCTGGACGAATAACTATGTTATTGATCAAACGGACTATGATACTGGCACCGACTACTCAAACGTCATGTCTTATGTTCGTGGCGGCACAAACGTAACATGCCCGGCCGGCGGTAGCTACATTGAGGAAGACGCTGGTTGGATTGTAGGATCACTGCCATTATGCACATTGCGTGAAACCAATGATCCAAATACGCGTCTGTGGCGTCACGCCATTGCCGTGGAACTGTAATCTGATAAATCCGAAAAACGCAAAAGACCTTCCTTCGGGAAGGTCTTTTGTTTTTGACCAACGCTTGCTCCCGTATATGCTCCTATTTCTTTTCGGATCACAAGCTTTTCAGCACAATCTGATATGAACCGCTTCACCTTCTTCTTTCTTTTACTGATTGCAGCCATCAGTCTGGCTCTCATGCCTCGCCAGCTTTACCTGGGAGACCCCAACGCCGCAAGGTATGAAGCCTGGAGCCTAATTACGACAGGAAGTTTGGCTGTGCCACCCACGGTTGCCATCGAATCCGGAGCAACCGGCCAGTACTTTTTCTTCAATCGCGCCCGCGACAGCTACTACTCGAAATACGGTATATTAAACACAGTGTTCAGCCTTGCCCCGCTGGCAATAGTCAGGGCTGCAGGAGCGGAAAGCATCGCCGCAAAACCATATCTTACTATATTTCTATTCAATGTTTTCAATACTATTTTGACAGTTCTACTGGCTGCCGCCCTGCTGCAACTGGCGCAATCGATTGACGTGGAAAAACCTGCCGCCGCACTGTACGTGCTGTGCGTATTTTTCTCAACATTTCTCTGGAACTACCTGCGGGCCCAGTCTTCCGAAATCCTGCAGGTGACATTGTTTACTTATGCATATCTATTCATTGTTCGCGCACGCCACTGCAATCAGGCCAAGCGACAGAAACTGCTGGCACTCGCAATGACCTGCCTGATGCTGCTGGTTATGACAAAACTGGCCTATGCGGTTCTCTTGCCTATCTGGATTACGGCAGCTTTCGCAATCATCGTACCACATCTGGACGAAAACAGACAAAGAGCGTTACGGCAGCTTGCGGCAATTGCCTTGCCGGTCATAGCGGGAACACTTTTGATTGCGGCAGTCAACACATATAAGTTCGGTTTGCCGTGGTCAACCGGATATACACAGTGGGAGGCTAATCGCGACCTTTTCGGCGGATCGCTGGCAGAAGGACTGCGCATGTACCTGCTCGGCCGGCCACGCAATATCTTTATTCATTTTCCAGTCTGGACATTAAGCCTGCCGCTGGTATGGAGATTCGCCGCCAGGAACCGGTTTGAATTAATCGTGGCCTATTCTGCATTTATCATAATGCTGTTACTGAACTCCAGCTTCATCGACGCCGGTGGTTCATGGGGTTACGGGCCCCGTTATATGCTTTTTGTTATGCCGGTTCTGGCCTTGCCTTTTGCCCTTCTGCTGGAAAGCTTCAATAGTGCGCCACGCGGTTTCTTAAAACCGCTGATGTGCTCTGTTATTACCGCATGCCTGCTGTGGTCGGCCTGGTTGCAAATACAGGTTAACTCTATTAACTTCTTTGCCTTGCAGGAGACCCGTTCGGTTCTGGCGCATTTCGAGCTGGATCAGGTTCCGGCGGTTCGTGATTATTTCAATAAACGGCATTATGGCTTGATCTACCGTGACCTGCGGCATTTCAAGCACGGTGCGGACTGGCAGCCACTGGAGCTGCTTAGCCGGCAGTATCCACCGGAACTTGCTGAAGCGCTTGCACCTATTCTAAAAAAACGGGTGCACGGAAACTACTTCTGGCTTGACCGCTAAATGATGTGTACACGTCAAATTGCTCCTGACTTCACACAGGCAGGAATTGAACCACGGATGGCAGAGCCGGCCCACGGATGAGGGATGGAGAATGGGGGCTGGATTCGTGTGAAACGCATATCTCCCTTATCATTGTCCCGATCTTTGTCTCGATCTTTATAGATCAGGTCAACATTTTAACCGCCGTATTAACAACCTGCTCAACCGTAATGGAATCCATGCATGGCGGCGGATTCGCTTCAAAATGGCATTTTCGTTCGTAGCAGGGCATTTGATTACATTCCCCTTGCAATCGGGATCGCCGCACTTCTTGCGCTGGACATCTATGTCATTGCCGCACACAAAGCAATGCAAGTTCTGGGAGCGAGAGGAATTCGGTACAAGTTGAGCTGTCGTTGGATAACCTTTGTAAAAATCGCGGTCGAGATCCCAA
>PXDI01000277.1 GCA_003565095.1 PVC group bacterium
ATATCAAGGCCGGCAAGATGCTGCGATCAATGCATGAAGTTCCTAACGCCTAGCGCCTAACGACTAGCGCCTAACTCCTGGGGGAGAACAACCAATTAGCACCAAGTACTTGATGAAACGACGATTAGCCCCAAGACTGGGGCGCAATTCTTGACATAACGGCCGGCGATAAAAAAAAGGGGAAATAAATGATTCAATGCGATGAATGCGGGGTCAGGGTAGGTTTGCCGGATTACGGGCTGGAGCTGGTCTGGTATGGTGCGGATATTGTGCGTGTCCGCCGCTATCGCGGCGACCGCCCGGCCGGAAAGAGTTTCGCGGTTGTTGCCGCTCCGGCAAAACCGCAAGCGATTGAAAGCGAAAAAACTGAAGGCGGCATGCGCATTACGGGCGGAAACATTGCCGTTACGATTGATGCTTCCGGGGTGCTTGATTTTTTTTATCACGGTAGACTGCTGCTCAAGGAAAAGCCCGGCAGTTTCAATCTGCCGCGCAACAGTCTGCCGAATCCCGCGGACCGTTACGGTGCGGAACAGGGGTTTGAGTTGTCCGCGGATGAGGGGTTGTACGGACTGGGGCAGTTCCCTGACGGTGTTATGAACTGGCGCGGGCATAAAGCCACTCTGATACATGGCAATGTTACCGTTGTGGTGCCGTTTATTGTTTCAACCAACGGCTGGGGGCTTTTGTGGGATAACCCGTCGCATACTGAGTTCAGCGATGATGACGGCGGAATGCGGTTCTGGTCGGAGGTGGGCGACGGGGTGGATTATTATCTGTGTGCCGGGGCTGATGCCGATGAAGTCATTGGCGGTTACCGGCATTTGACCGGGGCGGCTCCGCTTTTTCCGCGCGCATTCTATGGCTTTATTCAATGCAAGGAACGCTATCAGACCGCGGATGAACTGGTGGAGGTTGTTCGCGAGCACCGCAAGCGCGGTCTGCCGCTGGATGTAATTGTGCAGGACTGGATGTATTGGGGGCGGGGGGAAGATACGGTAAATAAATGGAGCGGTATGCGGCATGATCCGGAGAGCTACGGCGATCTGCCGCAGGCGGTACGCGCCATTCATGAAATGCACGCCAAGGTCATGATCTCAATCTGGCCGCGGATCGGTTTAGGCAGCGAACTGGGCCGGGAACTGTATGAGAAGGGTCTGATGTTTGAAGGCAAGCCCGGCAGCAAAGACAAGGTCTATGATGCGTTCTGTGCAGAGGCCCGCGCAATTTACTGGAAGCACGTCAAGCGCGAACTGTTTGATCTGGGGATTGATGCCTGGTGGATGGACGGGACCGAGCCGGAGTTTGAGGATTGTCATGACGCGCAGGTGCATAAGGCTTCGTTACTGGCCCAGCGCGACACGGCGGCGGGTTCGTGGGCGCGGGTGCTGAATGCTTTCTGTCTGGCCACGACCGGCGGGGTATATGAGCAACAGCGGGAATGCTGCGATGATAAGCGTGTTTTCATTCTTACCCGCAGTGCGTTTGCCGGGCAGCAGCGCAACGGTGCCGCCACCTGGTCGGGTGATGTAAGCGCCAATTGGCAGACATTTGCCAATCAGGTGCCTTCCGGTTTGAATTTCTGCATGGCAGGAATTCCTTACTGGACCACTGATAATGGCGCTTTCTTTGTGCAGGGCCGCGGGGCAACTTTCCCAGAAGGAATAAAAGATCCGGCGTTTCGTGAATTCTTCCTGCGCTGGTTTCAATATTCTTGCTTCTGTCCGCTGATGCGTTCCCACGGCACCCAGACCCCGCGTGAAATCTGGCAGTTCGGCGAACCGGGTGATTTGATATACGACTCGCTGGCGGCGTTTGCCGGGTTGCGGATGCGTCTGCTGCCTTACAGTTACAGTCTTGCGGCACGGACTACATTCCATGGCGGAACCCCGATGCGTGCGCTGGCGATGGATTTTCCGCATGACCGCAATGTTTATGGGATTGCCGATCAGTTCATGTATGGTCCGGCATTGATGGCCTGTCCGGTGTTGTTTCCGATGGTGCATCCGCCCCGCGAAAATGACGCTGTATTCGCGGCCAAACCGGACGCCTCGCAGGAGCGCAAAGTGTATCTGCCGGAAGGTATGTGGTATGATTTCTGGTCGGGAGAAAAATATGCCGGCGCGGCGGATTACATGTTTGCCGCGCCGTTGGAGCGCATTCCGGTGCTGGTGCGTGCGGGCACGATACTGCCGCTAGGCCCACACCGGCAGTGGCATGCTGAAAAACCCGATGATCTCCTTGAATTGCGCATTTATCCGGGTGCTGACGGTGCTTTTGTCCTCTATGAAGATGCCGGCGACAGCTATGCCTATGAACGCGGGGAGTACAGCGAAATTACTCTGCGATGGAGCGATCGTGAGCGCAAGTTGTCGCTTGAGCGCCGGCGCGGCGCATTTCCGGGTATGCTGAAAGAACGGACGTTTAATGTAGTAGAGGTGGCTATAAACCGCGGCGGCGGTATTGCTCCCGAAGAAAAACCGTCGGCCGTAATTCGCTATGACGGGTCCGCGGCCAGTCATCGCTTGCAATAATATTTATTTCGCAGCGTGTGCAGTTTTGGTATCTTTTGTTTTATGAATATCGAGGATGTTGAAATAAGAGCAGCCGGGATTGATGATCTTGCCGCGATTTTTCATCTGGGCGAGAGGGTTTTTACTTCGCAGGATGTATCCAATCTTTACCGCACCTGGGATGAATATGAAGTGACCGGGTTGTTTAACAGTGAACCGGAGTATATGATTGTTGCAGAGATCGACGGGCGGGGGGTCGGGTTTGCAATGGGTACCACCATCAACAAGGCGCGTTCGGCGTGGAGCTACGGGCATTTAGTCTGGCTGGGGGTCGATCCGGCTGTCGCGCGCGCCGGCATCGGGGATATGCTGTTTGAGCGCTTTAAGGAAATTATGCAGGAACAGGGAGTGCGTATGCTAATGGTTGATACCCAGGCCGATAATGAACCAGCCACAGCGTTTTTCATTAGAAAAGGTTTTGAGAATCCTACCGACCACGTTTACATGACCCTGAATCTCCAGAAAGAAGACTGATGTCTGATAAAAATGCGGCAATTAACCGGACACGCCTGTTTGAGCTGTTTCGCGAGATGGTGGATATCTACAGTCCCTCGGGCAAGGAGGAGGAACTTGCCGGTTTTCTGGCGCAGTATATCAGTGCGCACGGCTTGCGGGTGGAATTACAGCCGGTGGATGAGACGCGCAATAATCTGCTGGTAACAAACAGCGCGACTGTCGATTGCACAACGCTCTTTCTCGGGCACATTGATACCGTGCCGGCATATGATTATGAGAACTATGATTTTGCGGAGCGCGACGGTGAGTGTCACGGGCTGGGCACGGCCGACATGAAAAGCGGCTGTGCTGCCATGCTTGAGGCTTTTATTGTCTTGCATGAGCGTGGAAAGCTGCCGGACAACGTAATGCTGGCGCTGGTGGTTGGTGAAGAGGAATCGGGTGACGGCACCCAGGCGCTGTTGGAAACGCACCGTTTCAGTAATGCGCTGGTTGCCGAGCCGACCAATCTTATGCCGTGCCTGTCACATTACGGTTATATTGAAATGCTGGTGCGTGCTTTTGGTTACCGGCGGCACGCCGCCATGTCGGGGCGGGAAACCAATGCCATCCGCGCCATGCTGCATCTGCTGCTGAACATCGAGGACCGCATTGAGCAGAATGAGCCGGAAACTGTATTGAACATCCGTGATTTGCACAGTTCTGAATCGGGGTTTGCTGTGCCCGACCGTTGTGCAGCGAGTGTTGATTTTCATATTCCGCCGGGAATCAGTGCCGAAAATTATACGGCTGGTGTGCGGTTGTTTGTTGAGGAAAATCTGCTGAAAAGCGGGATTTCACGGCATGAAATAGAGCTACCCACCTGCACTGACGGTTTCCTGATAGAGGAGCGCGATCTGTTGCCGCAGCAACTGCGCGGAATCTACGCCGACTTGAATATGGAGTGGACTCTGCTGCCGTTCCGCAGTCATTCAGATGCAAATCTGTTGCGGGATGCCGGCTGTAAGCCGCTGATGCTGGGGCCGGGGCTGCTGGCCAAGGCGCACACCCGCGACGAGTCGGTGGCAAGTGCGCAGGTTGCCGCGGCCGCGGAGGTTTATGCCCGCCTGTTGATCGCTCTGGGGGAGAGGGGAAACTTTTAACCACATAGAAAACATAGAACACAAAGAAGATAAAACATAAACATTTGGCTCCTCCGCAGAATCTGTGGGTGCGGCTTTGCCGCACGGTGTTCTTTGCGTTCCTTTTGGTTACATAATTCAGGTTGCTGTTTCCGCAGTCGCGGCAGAAACGTTGCTCTGGGGTGATTTTTGAAGTCAGTCCAGTTTGTCTGAAAGCAGGCGGCCAATCATTTGCCGGGTCTGTTTGTCAAGCGCGCTGTCTTTTGTTGCAACAAGCTGTTGATTGAGTTCGTCGCGGTGGCAGACAAGCACGCCGCTGTAATTGCCGGCGGCGAGCTCCGGGCGGCTGCCGGTGAAACAAAGCACTGCATTGACGGAAAAAGTCCGGTGAAGGTGTTTCTCCAGCAACTGACCGACGCTTTCGGCGGCGCGTGCCGCCTGTTGTAAGGGGTCACGGTCGGGTGGCTGTCCTTCGTACATGATGCGCCCGTTTTGCAATATAATACGTCCGTCCCAGTTTTTGGTTTCAATGGCAAAAATGCCGTTGGGCCCGACGGCTACGTGGTCACAGTCGTTTTCGCCTCCGCAGTCGACTCCGTGAAAAATGCTGAAGTCGGGTGGCAGGAAGCCCAGTTCGCGCGCAACCTGTTCTTCTCCGTGCGCCCCCTTGATAAAGGATGAAATGCGCTTTTCCAGAAAGCGCAGCAGAAAGAACAGGGCCGCGGCCAGCAGCAGGCACAGGGCGCCGACCTGAACAGTGCTTAGTGCGGGGCGGGGCCATGCTGCGCGTACCAGCCAGCCAAGCGCGAAAGTTGTTGCCAGCAGAGGGGTCAGCGCCCTTACCAGACCGGCGGTGCGCGGGCGTTCCCCGGCACTGCCGTGAGTTTTTGCTCGGTTGGTGTTCATTACGCAACCAATACCACGCCGAAGGCTTCCAGCGCAATTGAAAAGCGCTACAGGTTCAGATGCCAGTCTGAACGAAGTTTAGCAATCAGGTCTGTGTATGACGCACAGACCGGCGCTCCGGTGGCCAGCAGCAGTTCGGTGGCCTGGTATCCGTCGGCCAGCAATACGCATTGCCAGCCCATCAGTTGCGCAACATGCGCGTCATGATCGGTGTCGCCAATCATTAACATTGCATCCGGTGGCCAGGCAAGTTGCTGCTGCAGTCTGGTTGCAAGGCTTTCTTTTGAGGCGCCATCCATATTATCCGCCCCGATGACCGGCTGAAAAAAACCGCTAATCTCAAAGCGTTTCAGCATTGCCAGCAGCAGGTTTTGTTCGCAGGCCGAAAGCACAGCCTGCGGACAGCGGTTTGTGTGCAGCCGCTGAACCAGCGCCAGCGCACCGGTGCGAAGCGTTGCATGCGTGGTGGCTTGGCGATAGCAGGCGTGATACTCATCGGCAAGGCGGTCCCAGTCCTCATTGGCAAGGTCATAGCCCAGTGCGGTGTAAAATTGGTGAACCGGAAACTGAAATAGCTGCCGATACTCGATTAAGTCGATCTGTTGCAGTCCGCGTGCCTGTGACATGCAGTTGATGGTTTCAACGCAGCAGGCGGCATCATCAAGCAATGTGCCGTTCCAGTCCCATATAATCTGCCTGATTGTTTGCATGAAAAGCGAAGCTAAACAGGCAGCCGCCATGTTTGCGACGGGAGCCCCTTGTTTGTATTATACGACCAGCTTGCGGCAGCGCACTCCAGCCGGACGGAATGCTTTTCGATAATCAGTTGCATTGTGCTGTCCGGCTGCCGGGAGTGAATAATGTTTGCCAGCAGAATGGCTTTTTCGAGTCCGTCCCCGCGCCGGTAGTTCCAGACTTCGTCGGGTTGCGCCAATCGGCCGGGGCCGTCATAGATTGATACGTTTTCCATTTGCTCGATAGCGGCGGCGACCGTGTTGAGATCTTCGTTGCGGGTGGCTTCCATCGGAACGGGGCAGCGTTCAAGCGCGGCTTTCATAAACGGTTGCCAATCTGTTGAAAGCAGATCGCGGAAAGCGTAATATGCCAACTCGATGATGCGGTTTCCGTCACGCAGCGCGGCAAGCTGTTCGAGCACTTCATCCCTTGACATATCCGGTTCCAGTCCCAGGGTTGCCGCGCCCGGGCGGAATTGTTTCTTTTCATGTTCCGGCAGGCGCGGTTCGGTGCGGCAGAATCTGATGAGTGAGTGCAGGGCGATTTCCGCATTCATGCAGTGCGAGGAAAACCGCTGTTTCAGCCGCGCGGCGTCATCGCTGTTGCAAAGGTCAATTTTTTCGTCTCTGACAAAATCTTCAAGATCATTCAGGATGATTCTTGAGGGCAGGGGGCTGTTCTGGAATTCCTCCAGCTCCATTTCATCGATCAATTTTGCGCGGGTATTATCGGTGACCAGATAAGGGCTGTTGTCTTCATATGCGAATGCTCTTTCGAGCGGCAGGTAGCGGTCGGTGCCGTGGACGTTCCAGCGTAACTGGAAGCAGCGGTGGATGGCCGGAGCCTGTCGCAGAAAGTTGCCGAGAATTTCGACTGTAAGGCCGGTGTTTAGAAAGCCGGTAAGTTTATGCGCGAAGCGCAGATACGCATCACGATTGATGGTTGCTTCATCATACAGAACATGGATTATGCCGCTTTCGTGCGCAACCAGTGTAACCTGTTCATTTTCAAGAGCCCGCCGCGCCTGGGAGGAAAGGGCGGTGCCGTTAAACCACATGTTTTTGGTTACCAGCCGGCGGTTATTGGTGAGAACACCGTCGTTGACATCCACAAAATTCTGTGAGTGCAGCGGGGTGGCCATCAGATAAATATCGCGTAACGGGATGCGTGCAACAATGAAGAGGGCCGCGGCGTAAAGGGTGGCCAGCGAGACACATTCGCCGGCCCCGGTCTGGTAATGCGGTTTGTGGCAGAATGCGTCCATCGCTTCAACCGTTTCTGTTTTCCAGTATGGAATAATATTGCCGTCATATTTCTGCAGGCCGAAGTGTGTCCGGATGTCGATATCGAAATAATACTTGTCCCCTTCATAGCCGAAAAGCGCATTGCTTTTCTGCAGCTCGTTGGTGTCGATGAAGTCAGCAAAACGCGCCATTTCGCGCTCTCTGGTGGTCAGTCCCCATGTTTCCAGATCAAGATTGAATGCGTAATGATCCATAATGAACTGTTTCAAGCGGGTCATGCGCCGGTAGGGCTTCATGCGCTCAATGCCCTCAAACCACGGGTCGTCACGCCAGGCCCAGATCCGCGGGGACATGATATTGGCGAGGGTCAGGGCGTAGATCAGTTCCGGAAATACAAATAGCTCCATATCCGAAAGTGATGCGGCCGCTGAACGGCACTCCAGATCGCGCGATGATAATGTCATTAGATCGTTCTCCATGTTTTTCCGCATAATAGCATGTGCGGCCGGCATCTCAAACCAATTGTATACACGCAAGCTTGCAATCTGCGAGGGTTTGTGTGATTATTTCGTCGGTTTCACTATTGTAAACAGGCAGAATTGGGTTCTGCGTGAGAAGGGAGCGGTTATGAGCAGTCAATATCTTGAGAGCAATCTTCCGGAGGAGGCGGCGAACGTCCACCGTGCGCTGGCCAGTCTTCAGGAGGAACTGGAGGCGGTGGATTATTATCATCAACGTGCGGCGTGTTCGAATGACGCGGAGCTTAAGGACATTCTGATCCACAACCGCAATGAAGAAATTGAGCATTCGGCCATGTTGCTGGAATGGCTGCGCCGCCAGATCCCCGCAGTGGATGAGAATCTGCGCACATATCTCTTTACATCGGCGCCCGTGACCGAAATTGAGGAGGGCGACGCTGAAGAATCCGGCGGTGCCGCGGCCGGTGGCGACGGTAGTCTTGGTATTGGAAAACTGTCTTGAACAAGTAACTGTAAAAGGAACATAACATGTCAAATATACTGAAACGTTCGCTGGCTCCGGTAACGGAGGAGGCATGGAATGAAATCGACGCCCAGGCGCGGCAGATTCTGGCCGGCAATCTTTCCGGGCGCCGGATTGTGGATGTAAGCGGCCCGCATGGCTGGGAATGTGCGGCGGTGAATCTCGGTACGGTGACCGCGGCGAAGTCCGAGGCGCTCAAGGGGGTTACCTGGGGTGTGCGCGATGTGCTGCCGCTGGTGGAAATCCGTGTGCCTTTCACTCTGGGGATCTGGGATCTTGACAACATTAACCGTGGCAGCAAGACGCCCGAACTGGATGCGGTGGTAACCGCAGCGCAGCGTGCGGCGTTGTTTGAGGAAAATGCGGTGTATCATGGATTCAGCGGCGGTGGAATCAGCGGCTTGCTGAAAGCCTCGTCAAACAAGGCGGTGACCTTCGCGCCTTCCGCGGCAACCTTTGCGGGGGTGGTCGAGTCGGCGGTTCATACCATTCAGAGCCGTGGAATCGGCGGCCCGTATGATCTGGTGCTGGGCGATGATCCTTATCAGGTGCTGTCAATCGGCAGTGCGGAAGGCTATCCGCTCAAGCAGAAGGTGCTTGCTATTCTGGATGGCGGCAGCATTCTGTGGAGTCCCGCGATCGATGGCGGGGCGGTAGTCAGCCGCCGCGGCGGTGACTATGAGCTGGTGATCGGGCAGGATTTCTCGATCGGTTATCATTCGCACGACGCCCGCAATGTAAGCCTGTACATCACTGAGTCCGTGGCGTTCCGTGTATTGGAGCCGAATGCGGCAGTTGAGCTGAAACTCAAAAAGCAGTAGCATATGCTGTTATCCGGACAGGGCGGCACCGGCATTCTGGGCGGGACATTTGATCCGGTTCATACCGGGCATTTGATCCTTGCCCAGGAAGCCATGGAAAAGCTGGATTTGTCACGGATATTGTTTATTCCCTGTAATCAGCCCCCGCATAAGTCTGCTGTCCGGCTGACGGCCGCGCGGCATCGTTTAGCCATGCTGGAAATGGCCATTGAGGGCAATCCGGCTTTTGAGGCATCCGACATTGAAATCCGGCGGGGCGGGGTTTCATATGCGGTGGATACCTTGCGCGCGCTGAGCGGACAGGCGCAGAGCCCGGAGAATGTCTTTATTATCGGGGCGGACACGCTGCCGGAACTGCATTTATGGCATGAGATCGAGACGGTATTGACGCTCTGCCGCTTTGCGGCCTTCGGGCGTCCGGGGTATATCGAGAATTTCCGCGAAGAGAACATTAATCTGCCGCCACCGTGGCCGGAACGATTGATGGGCGACTTACATCCGGGGCGTTTGATAGAAATATCCTCTTCCGACATCCGGCACCGGCTTGCCGAAGGGTGGGGAATACGCTATCTTGTTCCGCCGGAAGTGGAAATGTACATTGCGGAGCATAATCTTTACGCAAGCTGAAAAGGGAGCACATTATCAATACCGAAGAGATAGCAGAACTGGCCGCGGCGGCACTCGCGGAGCGCAAGGCCGAAGATATTGTAACGTTGGATTTGCGTGGAACCGCGGGCGGCAATATGGCCGACTTCTTTGTGCTGGGAACGGGGAAAAGCCCGCCGCAGCTCAGGGCAATGACTGATGAGGTTGAAAAAAGCCTCAAAGATAAAGGGCAGAAAGCATATCGCCGCGCCGGAGTACCCGAAGGGGGCTGGATTGTTCTGGATTACATTGATGTGGTGGTCCACGTCTTTTCATCTGACGCGCGCAAATATTATGCTATCGAAGAACTATGGCAGGCGGGCGGCACTCAGGAATCAAAAAAGTAGTCATCCTCAAACAGTTCCGCGGTATCCAGGCCCTGAAATCTGAGTAATTCCATAGCGAATCCGTGCAGGTCATGTGCGTTGTTTTCCTGAAAAGAGCCGGAAAAGTCATTGCCGGAATCATCCTGCACAATTGCCACCAAAGTACGCATTTCCTGCATCGCGTAGTGCCTTGCGCGTGATTCGCTGTAGTCTGTCCCCAGAATAAATATATAGCCTGCGGTCAGCAGGGCAAACAGCGCGGCGGCAGCCAGGGGCACGCGCCACACCGACGGAAAGACCATGAAGGGCTGCGTTGTCTGCCGCTGTGAGGCCGCGCGCCGGATGCGCTGCATGACCTCCGCTGAGGGGCCTTCAACCGCCAGCGCCCGGCGGGTTGCCGAGCGGATCAGCGGCAATTCATGATATGCCGCCCGGCATGCGCTGCACTCATTTAGATGCCGCTCAAGTAACGCTTTCTTTTGCGGTGTGAGCTCCCCCGTCTCCGCCAGCAGCATTTCCTGATTATATTTATCACATCCCGGATTCATTTTCATTCCCCCCCGGCATATGCCGCAAGGTTATCGTAATCATTTTTCAACACTTCGCGTAATTTTCGCAAGGCGTACTGCATGCGCGCCAGAGCCGTATTGATTGAAGTATGTTGTATCCGTGCAATCTCTTTAAACGGCAAATCGGCTTCCTCGCGTAATAAAAAGACCTCGCGCTGTTCCGGCGGCAGTTCTTCAACGGCCCGCCGGATTCTTCCGGCCAATTCAAGATTGGCGATATTTTCCCGCGGCGAAGCGGTTTTACCGGCGAAGTTGGCACCGCGTGAGTCGGCACTGTCGTCATAAGCTTCTTCATCCAGGCTGAAGCCGGGCTTACGCCGCCGCGCGCGGTCGATAACCAGATTGTGTGCAATCCGTGCCAGCCAGCCGAAAAAGTTGTCATGGCGGAAGCGCGGCAGCTTGCGCATGGCACGGAACCAGGTTTCCTGGAATATTTCGTCGGCATCCTCGTTTCCTCCGGTCATATTGTGGACATATCCGTACAGCGGCCGCCGGTATTTTTCAACCAGAATGCTCAGCGCATCGGTATCCCCGGCCAAATAACGCTCGATCAGCACTGTATCGTTTGCCACTTCTTCCATTATTCTTACCTGATTAACGTTCCGGTCCGGCATTTATTGCTTCACTCTGCATATATATTCCGATCAAGCCGGAAAAACAAGCGGCATGTGCACCATCCTTTGCGGTGCTTTACTCATATGCGTTTGCTTGATTCCGAAGGCAATTTCGTGTCGAGACAGGGGTCAGCCCTTCAAAATAAACTTTACAGCGTTGGTTGTTTGTCGAGACAGGGGTCAGCCCTTCAAAATAAACTTTACAGCGTTGGTTGTTTGTGCGATGTTGCCGGCAAGCATGTGAATTAGGAGGGCTGGACATGGCAAGACAATTACGGGTTGAATATCCTGGGGCAATTTA
>PXDI01000391.1 GCA_003565095.1 PVC group bacterium
GATGCGCCAGCCCCTCCAGCAAAGGCGGCAAGTCACTGAGCGGTTTAGCGGTAACATCACAATGAAACTGTTCGCGCATGGGTTCCATCCAGCCTTCAGGCAGATGCCCCTCATGCCAGGCGTGTATCGAGGTCTTGAGCGTTCCATGCTCTAGCTCTATTGACATCAGTGTCTGGGTTAACTCTTCCGCCAGTTCTCCCGCCCGTTCTTCTTCCGGCAAATCCGCCAGATTGGCCGCCACCCTGAAAAGAGTGGGGCAGCCGTCCTGCACCACTATTAAGTGCGGCACATAATTGGTAACCACCATCAGCAGATGCCGGCCGCTTTCCGGAACTTTCCCCGACTGGCGCAAAACCCTGAACCAGCCCATTATTTCAGCATCCAATCTTACAGGAACCAGCCCGGCCGGCCCCAGCATATCCGCCAGGGTATTGGCCACATCGGACTGGACCGCCGCCGCCAAAATGACGGCGGTGTCATCGTCGCGCAAAGCCAGTATCTCGTGGGATACCACGGAATTATCTGAAGGAAACGGCGAAATCTTGTCGACTTGCAGCCGTACCATCGCGGCTCTTTCGAGCGGATCCTCTATCAGCGGCAGGTGCATAACCCGCAAAAGGAGATTTTCCGACTCAATTCCCAGTATCAACGGGATGCGCGTCAGCCCGGAAGCCTCGCGCTTCAAGCGGACCAGCAATGCATCCGGAGTTTCCTCCGGAGCATCATCCTCCGCCGGGTGACAAACCAGTTCAATGGTGCCGTCCCGCTCGTGCTGCAGACGGTCACGCGCCACACGGAAATGCGCCCAGTGCAGCGTTCCATTACGGATAATGCCGGTTATCATTGAAGACATCGCCATCAGCTAGTCCTCCTCGCGCCAGCGCAAAACCGTCAGAGTTTTATTTCGATATTCCACAATTCCCCACAAACGGCGGCTCACTCCGCCAACGGTGCCGATCGATGTAATTCTGAAGATCTGCGAATCGGTTGTCAACTGCTGAGCTATACCCGGATTTAAGCCGGGTATGCGCCGCAGCATATCCTGCCCGCTGATAAACGGCGTGCTCTCCTGCGTACCGTCGTCACGTAAAAACCCTTCACGTTCTTCAATGATCGCTCCGGCAGCAATCTCGTCAACCCCATCCAGTGTGCGTAAAACCCGGGCCGAGGCGGCATTAATATTCACCTTGCCATCGCCGTAGGTTGTCAGCAGATCAGCAATTCCCTGCACCGCTACCGGCTCACCGAATTCAACTTCATGCTCCCCGCCCCACAATATAGCCGGACTGAACCCTCTAATAAGCAGTAATTCCTCGACCGTGTCAAGCGGTCCGTTCTTGGCCCGGTACGGCGGATCAAGCCGGGCGTAGTAATCATCCGTCTCCGCCCCGTCGAAACGCGGGACATCGTCCGGATCCAGCCAATCCAGAAAACTGTCGATTAACACCGGCCACTGCCCCTCCGGAACACCGGCCATTTCAAGGATGCGTTCCCAGTCACGCTCGTTGAGCAGGTTGACATTGCGCCTGGACGGCTCGGGCTCAATCCAGATCCGCAACTGCCCGGTGCCCAGCTCAACAGTCATCCCGTTTACCGCAAGCCCGTCGGAAAGCCTTTCCACGGCAGATTCAAAGCCCTCAATCGCGTCAATCGGGGCAGCTTCATCGCCATGCTCCGTGGCGGAATACATCAGGCTTTCCGCAACTTCCAGACCCGACTTTGCCAGATAGTATGCCTGCAAACGACGGCGGGAATATGCCGTCAAACGGGCTTCCACATGGGCATCAAATGCCATGCTTGTGACCAGAATTGAAAGCAGACCCACCACCCACAGCACAACAATCAGCGCCGATGCCCTGCTTTCCGCCTCCGCATTATATTTTGCTTTATTCATTCTAATTTCAGCACATATCCCCAGGCTTTAGGGGTTAGGGGTTAGGGGCTAGGGGTTAGTACTTTCTCGTATCACTAACCCCTAACTACTAATACCTAACCCCTTAATCTTCCCTACCGCCACGAAAGCCCGGCCACCGGGATGCCGACAATACGCCGGATTTCCTGCGGGCGTTCGCCGTCTTGAGTTGGTTTCATATACACCGCCAGTTCAACCACCGTCGGAACTCGGTTGGTATGCTCCCACTCATTCAACCAGTCAATTTCATCATCAATCCGCTCGTACGCCACCTGGATATCCAGCGCCATCACGCGGTCGCTGATGGCAATATACTCAATATCCTCAGGATCAAAATCATCCATCTGCGCCAACAGGCGCCAGGCGCGGACTGCCAGCAACCGCTCACCGCCTTCTTCGATTAATGACAGTTTGACACGATGCGGACTGGCGGCATAGTCCACCCCGTCCCCCACCAGTGCGGAACCGAGCTTTACCCAGCTGATACTGTCTGCCGCCCGGTCACCGTCGCCGTCGTCTTCAAGCTGAAAACCATAAAGTGCGTGACCGCCACTCACGTCCGGGAAATAAGCTGAGCGTAATCCCGCCA
>PXDI01000182.1 GCA_003565095.1 PVC group bacterium
CAATATGGGGGTGATTCAACTTGGCGGCGGCCTGGGCCTCGCGTTTTACTGTATCCACGCAATTTTCATCACGGCCGACTTCCGGCAGCATTACCTTGATGGCGACATCCCGCCCCAACGCTTCGTCACGGGCATAATAAACGCCCCCCATCCCCCCTTTGCCGAGCAGACGCTTCAATAGAAAATTACCAAGACGGGCACTGACATTGTTAATAGCCGCGCAATGCGGACATTCCACTTTTGAGAAAGGCTCCATTCCGGAAACATCCATTTGCTCATTGCACTGAGCACAGGCCATTTCCGTCACCTGATCGACTATTATTCCCACTGTGTCAGGTATTTCAGACATCCGCCCCCATAACCTCCCGGCATTGCAATAAACACAACTCGCCTTAACCCCGGCGCTTCACTTTGATAAACTTTTACTGGTTTAGCAGCTATTCTTAGGTATTATCATTCCACATGTCCATAAAATAATACAGGAATTTATGCAACCTGAAGCATTTCAATGCGGAAACTGGTCTTTACATTGGTCGGCTATTATCTGGCCCGCGGTTTTGTTTGTTCTTTGGGGACACTGGCATACCATGGGCCGGACGCGCGGCTGGCCGCACTCCGCCGCAACCGCCGTAGCCCTGCTGGCAGTTACCGGCATCATTATCGGTGCACGGAGCGCTTTCGTTCTGACCGATCCTTTATATTACTTCAAGCATCCGATAGCCATATTCGATTTATCAAGCGGTGGGCTGGTCTTTTTCGGGGGCTTGCTGGGCGGTCTGACGGGTGCATTCATGGCAGCCGGCAGGTACAACCTTTCACCCGCCGCTTTTATTGACACATTGATAACGCCAGTGCCACTGGCACACGCGATGGGTAGAATCGGCTGTTTTCTAAACGGGTGCTGCTTCGGAGCTGCTTATGAAGGATTTACCGGCGTCACCTATCCCGCCGGATCACCCGCATGGATCCGTCAGGTTTACGGTCAGGCTATAACACGTTTTGATCCACGCAGCCTGCCGGTTCACCCGGTACAACTCTATGAAGCAGCCGCCAACCTGCTGCTTTATCTGGTGCTCTTTATGCTCTGGCGCAAACGTCTGCCGGCCGGACGGGTGGCCGCCTGCTATGCTGTCGGCTATGGCGGCATACGGTTTCTGGCAGAATTTCTGCGCGGTGATTCCCGTATCATTCTGGCGGGGCTGCATCTTTCGCAGATTTTCAGCCTGATAATGATTCTTTTCGGCATCTGGCTCTGGAAACGCAGCAGAACCAACAGGCAGGGGTTTGCGCTTTCATGAAAGAACCACAAATCATAACCGTTCCCGCCGATGCCGCCGGACGGCTGGATACTTGGCTGGCAGGACAATTCAAAGGACTCTCACGCACCCGGATCAAAAAACTGATCGAAGACGGCCATATCCGTCTTGATAGCGGACAACCGGCACCGCATGACAAAGTGCGCCCCGGCATGTCTATTACCATTGAAGAACCAGAACCTCAGCCATCCAGTCTGACCGCTGAGGATATCCCGCTTGATATTCTATATGAAGACGAAGATCTGCTGGTTATCAACAAACCGGCCGGCCTGGTGGTTCATCCGGCGGCCGGGCATTATTCAGGAACGCTGGTACACGCCCTGCTGCATCACTGCCCGCAACTGCCAACGCTTGGCGGAGAACGGCGGCCGGGAATTGTCCACCGGCTTGACAAGGATACCAGCGGGGTGATGCTGGTTGCCAAGGGCGAACAGGCGATGGCGGAGCTGGCCCGCGCATTTCACGACGGCGAAATATTGAAAGAGTACATTACGCTGGTGCTGGGAGTTCCTCTGCCGCGGGAAGGACGGATAGATGCAAATATTGAGCGTCATCCGGTCCACCGCAAAAAAATGCATGTCAGCAAGCAGCGCGGGCGGCGGGCGCTTTCAGAATACAAAGTCGAGAACATCTATGACGGCTACAGCCTAATACGCATCCGCCTGCACACCGGACGCACCCACCAGATCCGGGTGCATATGGCGCATATTGGACATCCGGTGCTTGGTGATGCTACATACGGCAACGCCGCGCGAGAGCGCCGTGCCGGATTATCCTTCTGCGCAGAACGCCAACTGCTGCATGCGGAAAAAATCGGATTTACTCACCCATGCAGCGGCCGCGCAATGCAGTTCACCGCCCCATGGCCGGATGATATCAAATCACGCACCGCATAACCCGGAAACACGGCATTACTCAGCATCAGATGAATAGCGGCGATGTATGATCATTCCGCCGGCAAGCAGCAGGGACAGCAGAAACAAAGGCCATAACGCGCGTAAAGTTATGCCGTCTGCCGCACTATCCACATGGGTTGAATGATAAACCGCCGAAGAATATACAAATCCCTTTACAACAAACCCGCTGACCGCGCTTAATATAAAAACCTTTATATCTATCTTCAAAATTCCCGCACTATAGTTTATCACAGAATGCGGAAACCCGGGAAAAAGCCGCAAGGCACTCAGCATTGTAAAACCGGTATGACGTTGAATTATTTTAAACCGGGGTGATTCCATATACCTTCTGGTCATATCCGCGGAAAGCCTGCCCGCAATATAGTATGCCGCAATGCTGCCGGCTGTACCGCCCAGAACAATGCCCGATGTTGCCGGCAATGGAGAATACATAACCCCCGCCAGCAGCATCAGCGGAGAAGCCGGCAAAGCCAGCGCATACATCCCGGTCATCAGCAACAGAAAAATAACCGCTGCCCACCAATGCTGGGCGTGCGCCTGAATCCACGCATGCATACCGGAAAAATCCAGCAACCCCAACGCCTGCAAGACAACCCCGCAAACTAATAACAATAACAGACATATACCCTTCAAAGATTCCCGCATACAGCCATCTCCCGCATTTTATCGCCTTTTCTTTACTAAACTTTCTACTTACCGGCTTCAAGCATAATCCCCCGCTTTAAACTTGAACACATGCACGCCGGTCTGCTAATTATTTAACCAGTGTTGCTACATTATTAAGGAGGGTTCCGATGTTAAATAAAACGGTTATCGTCTGCTCTGCCGCAACAGGTCTGTTTATTCTTTGTTCTGCCGGAGTTGCCAATGCAGCCCCCAATCCGGATATCTGGCTGAAAACCGCTGATGCGATGCTGGCCGAAGCCGAATTAATTGATAACCGCAACCTGCGCAATGCAGTAACCGAACGTGCCGCTGAACTGTACCGCATGTATGCATATGAAGAATCCGGACCGAAAGGTGCTGAAGCCTTAGTCAAAGCCGGCAAACTGTATGTTGAACTTGGCGGGGTTGAACTGATCGCGCGGGCGCTGGAATGCGCCACAATGGCCGCCTACCGTCCGGACGCGGCGCGCACTGCCCCCGACTCCCTCCTGCTGAAAGCCCGCATCTACCGCCAGCAGCGCGAATGGGGGCGCGCGGTGCGCGCCGCACTCAACTGTGCCGAGCGGTTTCCACGCAATGACAACGCTCCTTTGGCGCTCTTCGAAGCCGCTCAAGTCTTCGAAAGCAATATCCGCAACACCGCCGAAGCCGAAAAACAATACACCCGCATCATTTCCAGCTATCCGGCCAGCCCGGTTGCCGACCAGGCGCTTCTCGCACGCGCCGCATTACGTGCCGCGGATAATAAAACCGAAGAAGCCATTGCCGACTATCTGATGATTGTCGACAAATACCCCAAAAGCGAAATTGCCGACCAGGCGTTGTTTGAGGCCATCAACATTTACGACCGGCGATTGCGCGACTTTGTAAAAGCGCATGAACTGGCGGTTCGTTTCCGTGAACTCTTTCCGCATAGCGGGCTGCTTGCGAGGGTTGAAAGAGTTGAGTCGCGAACGCTCAGATACGTGCGTGACGCCGGACAATAAACCGTGAATTCCATGCGCATAAAACGCATAGCACTGCGTACCGCGATAGCAACGCTGGCGGCCGCCGCCCTGCTCTGGCTGCTGAGCGCCTATCACTCACCGTTAAACCCGCTGCTGATCAGGCTGCTAACCGCACCGGACGGCCCATCCAAGACAGCAGAGCAACTGCTTGTCCGGCGGGCGGGATTTTCCGGAGGACCGCACCGGCTGCGTATCAGCGGAATGCAGTTCAGCGCGCCATGGCTGGGAGAACTGGCAGTGTCGGAAATCATTATCAGCTATCGGCTGCTACCACTGCTGACCGGACGTTTCTCCTGCCGCACATTGCAACTTACCGGAGTTGAATTCTACGGCGAAGTCGATCCTGAATCTGAAGTAACCCTCCCCCCGCTGCCGGCCGCGCTTGATTTAAGTACACTGCCGGATATTTCCGTCTCGCCGATAAATGTGAAGATGATCATTCTTGACCCGAATGCCGACGCACCAATGCGCTTAGGCCTGACAAACGGAACATTCACCGCAAAGACGGTGCGGGCCCCGGAAACGGGACCGCCTTACCAATTCAGTTATCACAGCAGTGTTGATATCAACCAGGGAACACCGGCCGCGCTTAAAATCAGTGGACATCTTGACCCGCTGACGATGAATGCCGAACAGCTCAATATCGACGTGGATCTGGCACTGGAAGCCGTGTCTCTGCCGGCGCTTACCGCCACCGGATCACGTACCATTCCCTTCATCGCCGAAAAAGGCCGCCTCAGTCTTTACATGGAACTATGCGCAAGACATGGCCGGCTTTCCGGGCTGGCTTCACTCCGCATTGCAGAGATGGCCATCAAGCAAAATCCCGGTGCGGAAAACGCCAGATTCATAACGCTGTCTTTCAGTGCATGGAACTTTCTGGCCAGACAACGCAACGGCAGGGTCGAGGCCGATGCCGAAATCAGAGGCACTGTCGCCCAACCGGTTGTTCCGATCGGACAGATCCTGCAGGCTCAAGCGGGAAATATCGGACGCAGCCTGACCACACGTGTACTGGATGCCATGCCGTTTGAAGCAACGCGTGAACAATCTGAACGGATCGATGCACGGCGCGAAGCCGCCTCGCGCCATGATGACATTCTCAAGATCTCCCGGCTGCCGGCACACGAACGGCATTTTGAACGCGGCAGACACTACGAACGCGTGGTGCGCGGCTACCCCGCCGCCGTCAACGAATATCAGCTTCAGGTAAATAACTATCCCGCCGAAACCAATCTGGCCGTTCAGGCTTTAATGCATTGCGCCAATGTCAGAGCCAGCCACCTCAATCAGCACACTCAGGCCATGCAGGATCTCAGGCGAATATTGAACGAACACCCCCATCACCCCCAGGCACCCGATGCCCTGCTTGAAAAGATCCGCATTGCTGAAAGTCTGCGCCAATACCCGCAGGCCGCGCAACTCTGTAACGAATTCAGCGAAAAATTTCCATCCAGCAATCACATCCGCACAGTAAATACGATCCAGAACCGCATCCGCCGTTTTGTCTGGTAAACTGGCAGCGGCAAACCTTACACTTGCACAGGATTGGCAATCCTGTAATCATAGCTGCTTTCTGACACCATTATATAACAACAGGTTACGGGACGGGAGCAATATGGCCGGTTGCATTTATGCCCGCACATCGCGGATCGAAAAAGCGCACGATACAACCAAGATCGAGCACCAGGTTGCATTCTGCCGCGAACTTGCCGCACGCCGTAACATTCATATCGACCCCGCACTGGTCTTTACCGATGTTGAGATGACCGGCGACCTGCTGCCAACCTGCTGGGCTCCGCAAACCGCGGCGGCCCGGCCGGCGCTCTCGGGGCTGATCGAAGCCATCGAAGACGGGCGTATTCAATTTGTACTGACACGCCGGCCGGATGTGCTGGGAACCTCCTCCGAAATCCTTTCCCTGTTGCTGGAATGTTTTCAGGCCAATGGTGTAAAACTGGTGGCCGACCGGGAAATGCTGCCGGCCGGCGATATGGCAGCAAGCTTTGCCTACCAGATGCTGAAGCCGGTTGTCCTGTTCGATAGTGAAGCCGATCAGGAACGCAAGCGCAAACAACGCCAACGGCTGCTGGATGAAATTGCACGTCTGCAAAACCGCATACAGCGGCTGGAGGACGAACTCGCCGGATTGGAATAAACATGCAAACAAATTTCCATACCCATACCTGGCGCTGTAAACACGCAGAGGGCGATATCGGGGAATACTGCCGGGCGGCAGTTGCGCAAGGTTATGACGCTCTCGGCTTTTCCGATCACGCCCCGCTCCCGGACAACCGCTGGCTGCATGTTCGCATGACCCCCGAAATGGCCCCCGAATATCTTGCCGCTATTGATGCGGCAAAAAATGTCTTTACCGGCCTGCACCTCCTGAAGGGTTTCGAATGCGAATACGATGATGTTTACGTCAACTGGTTTCGTGATGAACTGCTCGACAGAATGGGCGCCGAATATCTGGTGGCGGGCTGCCACTGGTTTCCGCATCATGGCGCATGGCTTGATCTTTACGGCAGACCGATGCAACGCAATGAACTGACTTCCTATGCTGAATACTGCGTAGAGGCAATGGAGTCCGGGCTTTTCACCTTTCTGGCGCATCCCGATGCTTTCGGCCTCTCCTATCCGGAGTGGGACACTCAGGCCGAGAACTGCGCCCGCATTATCGCCGAAGCCGCCGCAGCCTTCGATGTTGCATTGGAAATCAACGCTTCGGGATTTCGTAAAAGACCGGTTGTCATGCCCAATGGCAAACAGCGCAGAGGCTATCCATGGCTGCCGTTCTGGGAAACCGCCGCGCAATACCGCATCAAAGTTGTGATTTGCTCAGATGCCCATGTTCCCGATGAAATGCACATCGGCATGCGCGAATCCCGCGAAATGGCCGAAAAACTCGGTATTGAAATCACCCACCTGCCGCACCTCTGGCAGAAAAAATAGACCATGGCGCCGGACACTATGCTGATTAACGGCCGAACTTGCGCTCCAGCTCACGAAATGACGTAAAAATCAGTGCCGGCCTGCCATGCGGACAGGTGTACGGCATTTCGCATTGCGCCAGATCGGCAACAAGCTGCTCGAGTTCCTGCAGCGAAAGCTTGCTGCGGCCCTTGACCGCTGCGCGGCAGGCAGCACGCGCCACCGCCTCTTCACGCCGCCGCATACCATGCCCCGCCGCCCTACCCTCTTTGAACTCAAGCAGAATTTCATCGACCAGCGCCCGCGGCGCGGCACCCGCAACCACCGCGGGCAGGCTTTCCACCTTGAAAGTATTGTCACCAAACACCTCTACACCGAAACCCATTTTCGTCAGCAGATCCAAATGCCTGCCCAGCAGTGCCGCCTCACGCGGCGGCAGCGTTACCGTCTCTGCCATCAATAAAGCCTGTACCGCATTTTCCGCCTGCGCCCCGGTTTTCAGCATTCGTTCATACAGCACCCGTTCATGCGCGGCGTGCGGATCCATCACAACCATACCGTCATCGGTTTCCAGCAGAACATACAAACCGCCGACCTGCCCGACCACCCTGCACCAACGCCATAGTTGTGTCTCAATCGACGGAGGCATCACCGCGTCACCTTGCGTGCCGCCGGAAGGTGCCCCGGAATGCAACGCACCATCTCCGGCTGAACTTTTCCGGGGATAATCAAACGCCGGAAACTGCGGTAGCCCGGCGATGTTTAACTGTCGATGCAAAACCCGCGGGGCCTGCGGTTCTGGTAAAGGCAGGTTATCCGCAGCGGGCCTGGTATGCACCCCCAGCGCATCACGGATGGCTCCCATCACCGCATCGCGTACTGCATTGGAGCGCCGGAAACGTACTTCGCGTTTGGTGGGATGCACATTTACATCCACATCCGCGGCCGCCAGCTCTAAATACAGAAAAATCACCGGATGGCGTCCGTTGGGGAGCGTACCCTGATATCCTTCGCGCAATGCATACATCACGACCGGCGCACTGGCCGCCCGGCGGTTTATGAAAACATATTGTTCACTGCGGTCGGCACGATGCAACACCGGACGGCTGATCATGCCGCCGACCTTCACTCCGCTATACTCAAAAGATACCTCAACCAATCCTTCACGTACATCAGGGCCGCACAACTCAATCACCCGTTCAAGCAGCTCCGCATCAGGTGCCAGCCGGTGCAAAAAGCTGCCATCCACCGTCAAACTCATGCCGATTGCGGGATTCGCCAATGCCTGATTATTAAATACCGTGCGCAAATGCCCCAGTTCGGTCTGATCCGTGCGCAGGAACTTACGGCGCGCCGGCACATTGTAGAATAAGTCGCGCACTTCAATAGCGGTTCCGCGCGCGCAGCCTGTATCGGCCACATCCTCCAGCTTTCCGCCATTCACCGCCAGCCGGGTGCCGGCAGCATTCCCGCCGGTACCGGTGGTCAGCTTAAAACGTGAAACCGAGGCAATTGCCGCCAGGGCCTCTCCGCGGAAACCGAGCGTCCCCACGCACTCAATGTCATCCACATCGCGGATTTTGCTGGTGGCATGCCGTTCTATACATAAAAGCGCGTCATCACGTCCCATGCCGCGGCCGTCATCCTGCACCTGAATCAATTTACGCCCGCCGCTGCTGATGGTCACATCAATCCGCCGCGCGCCGGCATCCACCGCATTCTCCATCAGCTCCTTCAAAACCGCCGCAGGCCGCTCAACAACTTCACCGGCGGCAATCTTGTTGGCAACATTATCTGAAAGCACTCGTATACGCGATTCCTGTGACATCCCGCCACAATAGACCGCACCGGCAATGCGCCGCAAGCGGAAACGTTTACTCTTGCCGCAGTATCCGCATTTTTGCTATTATAAAAACAATCGTGATGAACCAGTCAAAAGCAAGGAGTAGTAAATGAAGGCAAACGATATCTATGTATGCGGCGCGACGGATGAACACAAGTGCGACTATGTTGTTGAGGCACTGAGAGTTTGTGACGAGAACTGCCAACTGGCATGCTGCGGAGTCGAAATGAAGCCCGCGGAATTCAAAACAGCCGATCAGGGTAAGGAAAAACATGTCCCGGTTATCGAGAAAATCGATGGCGGATACAAGATCAAGGTCGGCGATGTCCCCCATCCGATGGAACCCGAACATTTTATCCAGTTCATCGAACTGCGCACTGAAGATGAAGTGCTGCGCAAACACCTCAAGCCGGGGGCGGCCCCGGAAGCCGTCTTCAAGACCGCCGGCACCGCAGTTGCTGCTATCGAGCTGTGCAACGTCCACGGCATCTGGAAGGGCTGAAGCCTATCCGCTATCCGAACCGCGGCTGCGCCGTTACGACGGCGGCAGTCGCGGTTTTTTTGTTGTGCACAGACAGCGTTACTGACAGAATCCCTGATCATGAACGATAACAATATTCCTGCCGATGCCTTGTTGTGTGAATTTGCCTGGGAGGTATGCAATAAGATCGGCGGCATATACACCGTGGTACGCTCAAAAGTGCCGCGAATGGTTGAACACTGGGGCAACCGCTACTGTCTGCTGGGACCCTATAAACCCGAGACCGCCGATGTCGAATTTGACCCGCAACCCATTGATGGACCGTTTGGCGAAGCCGCACGCGCATTGCAGGAAGATGGCATCCGGGTGTATACCGGCCGCTGGCTGGTCAGCGGTCACCCCCAGGTTATCCTGCTGGACATCGAATCTGTCCGCGCCAAATGCGATGAAATCAAACATCATACATGGCGGCAGCAAGGCATCGATATGCGCGGGGACGACCCGCTGGTCGATGAAGTCATCCTTTTCGGATACATGGCCGCATCTCTTCTCCGCACCCTTGCCGCCGTGAAAAATGCCGGACCGCTGATTGCGCATTTTCATGAATGGATGGCCGCAACCGCTATCAGCAGTCTGCGGCATGCAAAAACACCGGTCAAAACGGTCTTTACCACCCATGCCACCCAGACCGGGCGCTTCCTGGCAATGGATGATCCGCACTATCTGGACAACCTGCCGCAGTGCGACTGGCAGACCGCGGCCGCACGCTACAATATGAATGTAAAGGCGCGCCTTGAACGCGCCGCGGCGAATGAATGCGACGTGCTGACCACCGTCAGCGAAATTACCGCCGCGGAATGCACCCATCTCTTCGGACGGACTCCCGATGTAATCACACCCAACGGATTGAATATTAGCCGCTTCACTGTTTTGCACGAATTCCAGAACCTCCACCGCAATTATAAAGAGAATATCCACACTTTTGTTCGCGGACACTTCTTCCCAAGTTACAGTTTCGACCTTAATCAAACCATTTATCTGGTTACATCCGGGCGCTATGAATACACAAACAAAGGTTTTGACCTTACTATCGAGGCAGCGGCACGCCTTAACCGGATGATGCAGCAAGCCGGCATACCGCAGCGGGTGGTGCTGTTTGTGATCACCCAGGCAGCCTGCAAGTCAATGAATGCCGGGGTGCTGCACCGGCGCGGCATTATGGAGGAAATCCGTAAAACGTGTGAATCGATCCGTGATCAGGTCGGCAACAGACTTTTCGATACGGTAGCCGGCGGAAATACACCGGATCTCAATAAGCTGGTGGATGAATACTGGTGGCTGCGGTTGCGGCGCGGACTACATGCCTGGCATACGAAAAAAAATCCGCCGGTGGTCACACATGATCTGGCGTTTCCTGATGATGATGCCATTCTAAACAAGATCCGGTCCCTGGGAATGGACAACAGTGCCGGCGATCCGGTTAAAATCATTTATCATCCCGATTTTGTCACCTCAACCAGCCCGTTGCTGGGAATGGATTATGAGCAGTTTGTGCGCGGCTGTCATCTGGGTGTGTTTCCATGCCTGTATGAACCGTGGGGCTATGCGCCGATGGAGTGCGTGGCATTGGGCATCCCGGCAATCACCAGCGATATGGCCGGCTTCGGCACATATGTGCAGCACAACATCCCCGAGCATGAAGCCAACGGCATCCATGTGCTGCCGCGGCGGCGGGTGTCATATGAAGATGCCGTAGACCAACTGGCCCGGAAACTGTTCGACTTTGTAAGCCTTGGCAACCGCGAACGTATCGCGCTACGCAACCGGGTGGAGAATCTTTCCGATCATTTTGCATGGAAAACCCTGCTCAAGCACTACATGACCGCCTACG
>PXDI01000009.1 GCA_003565095.1 PVC group bacterium
ATCTGGGCGATGCTGTATGCACTGGCGCTGGGGATCGGCATGGGGGTGCTGGCGGCGTTACGTCCCAATAGTTGGTGGGATCACGCCACCATGGGCTTTGCAATGGCTGGTATCTGCATGCCGTCGTTTGTGCTGGGGCCATTACTGGTGCTGGCGTTTGCACTGGGCACCGGCTGGTTCAATGCGCAAGGCTGGAACATCGCAAGTGACCGGATTCTGCCGGCGGTGACACTCGGCGCAGTCTATGCGGCCTATATTGCACGCCTTAGCCGCGCCGGAATGCTGGAAGTGCTGCCGCAGGATTTTATCCGCACCGCGCGCGCCAAAGGACTGAGCGAGTGGCGGGTTATCATGCTGCACGCCTTCCGGCCGGGCATGCTGCCGACCATCTCTTTTCTGGGACCGGCTTTCGCCGGCATTATTACCGGATCGTTCGTAGTTGAGACGTTATTTCATATTCCCGGAATGGGACGCATGTTTGTAATGAGCGCATTTAACCGGGATTACTCGCTGGTGCTGGGGCTGGTTGTGTTTTTCGCAGCCATTATTGTGGTATGCAACACCGCAGTTGATTTACTGCTGGCGGCAATGAATCCGCGCATGCGGCAGGAGGCTTGATGACAACACCTGCGGCAACAGCCATCCATGCATCGCCGGGACAGCTGGCCTGGCGGCGTTTACGTGCCAACCGGGCGGCAATCGCCGGAATGGTTTTTCTGGCACTGATTGGTGCCGCCTGCTTTGCGGCACCATTGCTGCCGCTGGATCCCGGCATACAGAATCTCGCCCGCGGCGCCACCACCCCCTCGGCAGCCAATTGGCTGGGGACAGACACCCTCGGACGTGATCTGCTGGCACGGCTTTTGTACGGCGGAAGGATTTCGCTGCTGGTGGGTATTGCCGCCACATTGGTCAGTCTGCTGATTGGCACAGCCTACGGGGCGCTGGCCGGATATGCCGGCGGCAGGGTTGACCGCCTGCTGATGCGCCTGGTGGATATTCTTTACGCCATGCCTTTCACGGTGTTTGTAATTGTGTTGATTGTGGCGTTCGGGCAAAGCCTGCTGCTGCTGTTTATTGCAATCGGAGCGGTCGAGTGGCTGACCATGGCGCGGATTGTGCGCGGCCAGGTGCTGTTTATCAAGCAGCAGACATATGTTACCGCAGCCCGTGTACTGGGATTCAGCCGGCGGCGGATTCTGCTGCGTCACATATTGCCCAACATCATCGGCCCGGTGGTGGTATACACCACTTTGACGGTTCCGCGGGTGATTCTGCTGGAATCATTTTTGAGTTTTCTGGGGCTGGGAGTGCAGCCACCCGCCAGTACATGGGGATCGCTCATCCGCGACGGGGCGGAAGCAATGGAGACCTTTCCATGGCTGCTGATATTTCCGGCCCTGGCGCTCTCAATCACACTGTTCGCGCTCAATTTTGTCGGCGACGGCCTGCGCGATGCACTTGACCCGCGGTACCAGTCGGACTAACGAAGATCAGTCTTCCGGGACGGCTTCATCGACCGCCGGCGGAACGGGCATAATAAGTTCCTGCGCGCCCATCGGCGGCATTTCCTGCGGCGGAGCTTCCGGCATTTGCGGTGTCACCTGCATTTCGGGAGCAAACATATCGTCGCCGGGTGCAAACTGCTCTGCCGGGATCTGCTGCTGCGGCTGTTGCGGCACCTGCGGAACAAACGGCGCACCGGCCGGCAACCGGTCGGCAACGGAATGCTCACGCCCTACCGCACCGATCATTGCCAGTAGAGTCGTATTTACCAGAAAGACAATTCCAAGCACCACAGTGGTTTTGGTCAGCACATTGCCGGCCTGCGCTCCGAAGAGGCTTTCCCCCATTCCGGCACCGAAGGCCATGCCGGCACCGCCGCCGCTGCGTGAACGCTGCAGCAGAACAACCCCGATCAGCAGAAAGCATGTCAGGATTTCAACAAACACCAGTAAATAGGTCAGCAATTGCATAATAACCTCTGTTCTTTAGATTGCAGCGCGCACAATCTCAACAAACGAGCGCACATCCAATGCCGCGCCGCCGATTAAGCCGCCATCGATATCGGGCTGACCGAAGAGCTCGCGCGCATTGGCCGGCTTGACACTGCCGCCGTACTGAATGCGGATTGCTTCAGCCACATCCTTACCGGCAATCTCTGTCAGGACCGCCCGGATTCCGGCATGCACTTCCTGTGCCTGTTCGGGGCTGGCAGTCCGGCCGGTACCGATCGCCCAGACCGGCTCATAGGCCAGAATAATTTTCTCAAAATCATCACCGATTCCTTCAAGACTTTCGCGCACCTGCGTTTCGATGATTTTCATATATGCGCCGCTGTCACGTTCTTCGAGAGTTTCGCCGACGCATACAATCGGCGTCAGATTGCGCGCCAAGGCGGCCTTGACCTTGCGGTTGACCACTTGATTCGTCTCGCCGAACATCGCACGCCGCTCACTGTGCCCGAGAATAACGTAGTGACAGAACAAATCGCGCAGCATGCCGGCTGAAATTTCGCCGGTATAGGCACCGTCACTTTCCCAGTGCATATTCTGGGCACCGAGACGGATCTGGGTCATGTCGATAATATCACTCACCGACTTCAATAAAGTGAACGGCGGACATAACACAACATCAACATCACAATTCTCAGCCAGCTCGCGCTTGATGCCGTTGGCCAAATCCTGCCCGTCGCTGATCGACTTGTTCATTTTCCAGTTACCGGCAACAATTTTCTTGCGTAATTTCACAGTATTTCCTCTCAGTAACGGCCATGCGCCGTTGATTACATTGTCCCTATTTATCGCTGAGGGCACTAACCCCCGGCAGATCTTTTCCTTCCAGAAACTCCAGACTGGCACCGCCGCCGGTGCTGATATGGGTCATTTGATCGGCCAGTCCGCTCTTGTTCACGGCACTGACACTGTCGCCGCCGCCGATAATGCTGACAGCATCCGTGGCCGCAATCGCTTTTGCCAGTTCCATGGTTCCGGCAGCGAACGGTTCCATCTCAAAACAGCCCATCGGACCGTTCCAGACAATGGTCTTGGCACGGCTCACTTCATCAGCAAAGAGTTTGATAGATTCAGGGCCGATATCAAGCGCCATCCAGCCGTCTTCAATGCCATCCTCGCCAACAGTCTTGATGTTGGCATCGGCGCTGAACTTATCAGCCACCACATGATCCACCGGCAGCAGGCATTTAATGCCCTTTTCCTCAAAGCGCGCCAGTGTTTCGCGCGCCATTTCGATGCGGTCTTCTTCAACCAGCGACGAGCCGATCGGCAGCCCTTTGGCACGATAGAATGTATAAACCATGCCGCCGCCGATAATAATGCTGTCCACTTTATCGGCCAGATTCATCAGTACGTCAATCTTGCCGCTGATTTTGGCGCCGCCGAGAATCGCCACAAACGGGCGTTCAGGATGGGCTACGGCGGTACCGAGATACTGGATTTCCTTTTCCAGCAGAAAACCGGCCAGGCGTTCTTCAAAATGTTTTGTAACCACCGCCATGGATGCATGGGCGCGGTGGGCAGTGCCGAAGGCGTCATTGATATAAACATCACCCAGCGCGGCAAGCTGCGCGGCAAATTCCTGCTGGCGCTCCTTCATTGCGGCCTTGGCAGCGGCTTTCTGCTCATCCGTTGCGTCTTCCGGCAGCACCGCCTTGCCTTCCTCTGCAGAATGGAAACGCAGATTTTCCAGCACAAGCACTTCACCGGGCTTCAGTCCGGCAGCCATATCGGCAACTTCCTGTCCAACGCAATCCGGGGCAAACGCCACCGGTTTACCCAGCAACTGCGCCAGACGGTCAGCGGCCGGTTTTAGACTGAACGCGGAGTCCGCCTTGCCTTTCGGACGGCCGAGATGGCTCATCAGTACCAGCGAGGCACCTTGGTTAAGCACATGCAGAATAGTGGGAAGCGCGGCGCGAATACGGGTATCGTCACTGACATTGCCGCCATCAAGCGGAACATTGAAATCCACCCGCATCAAAACCCTTTTACCCGCGAGATCAACATCCCTGACTGTTTTCTTATTCACATGCACCTCCTCAAAACAAGCCACCGGGACGGGGTATATACCGTCCCAGTGGCAGCTTATTCATTTTGTACTGAAGATAACTCCTGCTTATTTGGCTTTGTCCATATGTGCGATCAGGTCGAGCACCTTGCAGGAATAACCCCACTCGTTGTCATACCATGAGATCACTTTAACAAAGTTGTCGCTCAGCGGGATACCGGCATTGGCGTCAAAAACGCTGGTGCAGGTTTCGCCGATGAAATCGGAAGATACCACCATATCCTCGGTATAGCCCATGATGCCCTTCATTTTGCCTTCTGAAGCGGCTTTCATTGCCTTTTTGATATCTTCATACGAGGCCGGCTTTTCGAGGCGGCAGGTCAGGTCAACCACCGATACATTGGCCGTCGGCACGCGGAAGGCCATACCGGTGAGTTTGCCGTTCAGTTCGGGAATAACCTTGCCGACAGCTTTGGCAGCGCCGGTACTGGAGGGGATGATGTTGAACGCAGCACCGCGTCCGCCGCGCCAATCCTTCTTGGAGGGCCCGTCAACGGTCTTCTGGGTGGCGGTGGTGGCATGCACGGTGGTCATCAGACCTTCGGCAATGCCCCAGTTGTCATTCAGCACCTTGGCCAGCGGCGCAAGGCAGTTGGTGGTGCATGAAGCATTCGAAACGACCTTCATGTCACTGCTGTATTTTTCTTCATTCACGCCCATTACAAACATCGGGGCATCAGATGAAGGGGCGGTGATAATAACTTTCTCGGCACCGCCTTTAAAGTGTGCTGCGGCTTTATCGGTGGTAGTGAACACACCGGAAGCTTCTGCAACATATACGGCCCCGGCTTTGCCCCACGGAATCTCAGTCGGATCCATGCATTCAAATACGGCGATTTCCTTGCCATTGACGATCAGCTTACCGTCACCATGTTCAGCAGTGCCCTTAAAGCGGCCGTGAACTGTGTCATAGGTCAACATATAGACCATGTATTCCGGATCAATAAACGGATCGTTGACTGCAACGACCTCAATATCATCGCGCTGCATTGCCGCGCGGAAAACCAGACGCCCGATCCGACCGAAACCATTAATACCCAACTTGATTGCCATATCCGTCTCCTTTTCCCTTGTTTTTCTGCTTTTCAGAACAATACCCGCCTTAACGGCGCATTAAGAAATGTCGGGGTAACATATACGATGGGCTTAGGCAGGTCAAGGACTGAGATGAAAAAAAGTTATTTATTCCACCAATCATGAAGCTGTTTGTGAAACATGGCATGCATGGCCTGCGCCCGGTCAACAGCAGTTTTATAATCATCCTCTCCCGGCAGGAGCGGAGCAACCGTCAGGTATGTAAAAGAAGACGGATCGGCCCACGGCGGACGTTTGATGCCCAGAAAAACCAGCGGATCGCTGCGGGCGTTATTCCATTTGGCTTGCAGAAACCGGCGGAAATTCCGCACCGGATGGCGCAGACTTGACCAGCGCAACCCTTCCGGCACCCAGTCCGCCCCCATCGGCATACCGATGCGCGGAAACGGGATAGAGCGCATATCGCGGTGCGTTGGCCCCATATCGCCCGCACGCAAAACCGTTGAGAACCAGATGGAAAGGTCACCCGTCGGCGCTTCCAACAGCCAGACCTGCACGGGCAGCGTACGATTGGCGGGAGGATTCCGCCCATTGTGCTCATCATATGCGCCGTCTTCCCTGCGGGTATCCTCAAGCAGGTGTACATCGTAGCCTTTCAGGCGCATGCAGTCACGCATGTTGAAGCCATGCGCGAGGCGTGATTGAACAACAGCAGGCGGCACCGATGGTGCCACAAAACGGTACACCAGCACATTCGGCTCAAGCGGATCATTGCCCACCGGCAGTTGCCCGGCGCTCCAGCCTTGAACGGCCGGAGTGAATTCGGCAAAATCTGCGGAGGTAATGGTAAACGGCGGATGGGCACGGCGGGCATTGATCGTCAACCCTTCCCAGACCGCCACCAGTAAAACACAGGCCATCACAAGCCACGCGACCCGGCGGTCAAGCCGGGATCGCGGGGGCACTCCGGTACCAGAAGTATTCTGCTGTTGACTCATTTTTTAGAAATGCCAGATGCGATTAATAACCAGAATCGAGATATACACATATACTATACTTAATAATGATCCGGCTGTCGATAACACGTAAACATCAAGTTGAGGTTTTAACAGCGATTTATCCTCTGGAAGATAGTTACGAGCGATAACCGGGACCGCCCCCAGCATTGCGAACAGAAAGAACATGGGAAAGACGAATGCGCGGCTGAGAAAGTAGGATGAAGAGCAAAAGCCGAGCATGGCGGCCAGACTTAGTCCGGAAAAGCGGTAAAGCCAGCGGGCGTCTTCATCCTCGGCATTTTCCAATTCATCACGGGCGCGCACACACCCCATAATACCGGTAACCAGCAGAGCGAACCAGAACCAGTATCCGAAAAGCCCCAGCTCGGTATAACACAGCACAAACGCATTATGCGCAGCCCGGCCGCCGGCAATATAATCCGCAAACATGCCGAAACCCACGCCGAAAAGCGGATACTGGCGAAACGCCCAGTTGGCCTGCCCCCAGAAATCAACCCGGTCATAGGCCGATCCCTCCAGATAGCCGGTTCCCAGCGGAATGGCCGCCAGACCGGCAACCATCAGCCCAACCATCAGATAAGGGAACCAACGAGCCGGCAGCACCAGCACAAACATAACCGCCCAGACCGTTGCCAGCGCCACATAGGCGCCGCGTGACACAGTGGCAATCACCCCGAGCACCAGCAGGTAACTGAAGGCTGCACCAATGACTAGCGAAAAGACTCCCTTGCGCCGGGTAAGGCAGAAAGAAAACGGAATGGCAGTACACAGCAACTGTCCGAGATCATTAGGGTCACCGAAAATGCCGTAAAACAGGCTGCGCACGGCCAGTTCATCCATCCCGGGACGGCGTTGCAGGATCGGCCCCTGGCCGCCGAAACCGTATCCGCGGTGCTGCTGCAATAAAGCATGAATTGCCATAAACGATGCCATGAAAACAAAAATTCCGGCCATGGTGCGCAGGCGGGAGGGTCGATCAAGCACCAGAAAAAGAATCAAAGAGAAAAAACAGATACGAAAGGCCACCGGCAATGCGTTCATGAGTCCGGCAAAATAGAAATGGGCGACATGCGACATGGCCACTGCGAAAAAAAGACCGACAATCAGGTATGCCTGGGGGCATTCTGACGGAAAACGGAGCTGCCCGGTATTATATTCGAGCAGCAGGGCCAGGATAATGACATATACCAGTCCCTGCAAAAGCGGGATACCGAATAGCTGCGGCACCAGCCATTCCTGCGGCCGCCAGAAAACCATGAAAACAAACAATGAAGAAAGAAAAAAACTCATATAAACCCGGCTCCGCGGCAATCCGGCAGCCCCCTTGTTGTGACATGCTCATCCGGTAACCACGGCCTTGGCGGGGACATCGGACATGCTCCGTTTTTTAGATTCAAAACCAAAAAGCATAATACGCAAAGTGCTCAGGATAATCTGGCAATCAAGCGCTAGTGAAAGATGCTTGATATAATACAGGTCATACTCAAGTTTGCGGCGCGCGTCATCAATTGAATTACCGTACGGATAACGGATCTGAGCCCAACCGGTCAGGCCCGGCAGAACATTCGAGCGCTCATTGTAAAACGGAACCTCTTTTTCGAGGGTGTCGATAATTTCCGGCCGCTCGGGCCGCGGCCCCACCATGCTCATGTCACCACGGAGAACGTTGATCAGTTGCGGGAACTCATCAAGTCTGGTGCGCCGCATAAAGCGGCCCAGTCTTGTGACACGCGGGTCATTATCCACCGACCATACCGCACCGGTCTGCTCTTCAGCGCCCGGCTGCATTGTCCTGAATTTCAGTATTTTGAACGGCCGTCCGAAAAGGCCGGCGCGCCATTGAGTATAAAACACCGGAGATGACCAGTCACATAACTTAATTACAAGCGCGGTTAATAGCATAAACGGCGTAAAGACAATGCATCCTGCCAGACTGCAGCAAACGTCAAAAATACGCTTACCGCGCTGGGCAAAAGGAATTCTTGTTTCAAGGATCAAGTCGGTGACCAGTTCTTCATCCAGTTCAGCGACCGGCGTATATCCACCGTAAGCTTCAGCAACACTCAACGCGGTCATAATCTCCACACCCGAGAAACGGATCCGGCGCAAGGCGGGATACAGTTGATGAATCATTTCATGGTCATCAAGCGCAATAACCAGCAGTTCCGCCCCGAAATTATTATAATCGGCCAGTGTTTCGACATCACTGAATCCGCAATCTACCACGGCGGTACCATCCAGACGCCTGATGACCGCCGGTTCGTTCTCGGCCTTTTCGATGACATTCAGCATTGCCACCACCCGGTGCGCCGGCATTATGAATTCACCTTCAACCAGTTGCTTGACTTTGGCGGCGGTTCGTCCGGCACCGACAGTTATCACCCGGCATACAAACATCTCGCTGCGGAAAAGGCGGTGGTAGCACAAAAGTTTCAGTGCCAAGGAAAGTGCACTGTAGCCGGCAATCGCCAACAGGAGCACACCGCGTCCTTGCAGCAGCCGGAACAGCGCATAGGAGGAAACTCCCAGAATCATGACGGCAAAAACAATCGAAAAAAGCCAACCGACAAGCATGTTGAAGCGTGAAAATGTCGTCTGGAGCTGGTAGTTTCCGGCAAGATAATTGGCAAGAATGATGCTGCCGCAGAAAATGATCCAGCCGGGGGCGTGTAAAGACAGATGCTCGATAACCTCCCCGCGTCCGAACCGGATAAAGACACCAAAGGCAATGCCCAGCAAAAGGCACAGCACATCCATAAAAGCAATCCAGGTAATGTGATATTTTAAATGTCCATGCTGCGCCATAAAATTAAACACCCCCAACTGACGGGACTATTCCATGGGCAGGAAAGTCCGGCGTAATTCGCGTCCCCAGGCCTTGAGGCGCAGACGTAATGACGGACCGCGACGCGTCCTGAGCCCATCCCCGTTATTTTCACCGCCGTAGTAATAATTGCTGCCATATGCATAGGCATTGCTGTAATAAGCATAATTCGGATACTGGTAGGCATAGTAAAGACTGCTGATGCGGTTCATCTCGATACTGTTCATTATTAATCCCAGGATGCGGGCATCCCGCAGCATTTCCATGGCATAACGGATCATCGGAATCGGAGTCTTGTTGACCCGCGCAACGCAAAGCACCACACCGATATGCTGGGCGGCAATAACAACAGTATCGGTAACGCGCAGCACCGGTGAAGTGTCTACCATAATAATGTCATAATCATCACGGATATCACCGAAAATGTCGATCAGGTTGGCGGCCTCCAGCAGTTCCGCGGCATGTTCGACCGATTCGCCCGAAGGGGCCAGCATCAGGTTGTCAATCCGGGTGGGAACAATGGCATCGCGCAGGGACATTCTGCCGTTCAGCACATCGGTCATACCGCGTCCACGCTCGATTCCCAGCGAACGGTGCAACCGGCCGCGGCGCAAGTCCATATCCATCAGCAGAACTTTTTTACCCATCTGGGCGATCATGATTGCCAGATTAAGTGCTGTGAGGGTCTTCCCTTCGCGTGCGTCGGCACTGGTAACAATCACTACTTTTTCATTAGCCTTTGCCAAAGCCAGCAGAACCGCGGTCCGCAAAGCGCGATAGGCTTCGACAGCACCGGACGAATGCTCCTCGGTGACAATTGGACGAACAGAACGCTCTAAATCACCATGCACCCAGTAAGGCACCCCGCCCAGAAACGGGACATTGATGTCGCTCTCGACATCCGCAATGGTTTGAACCTTGTTATCCAGAGTTTGCACCACCAGCGCCAAACCGAGCCCGCCGCCCATCCCGGCAATCAGCGCAACAAACAATATCTTTACAGGATCGGGCCATACCGGACGTGCCCCGCTGCCGACAGGATCGACAACCCGAAAATGTTCAGCTTTGAGCTCTTCTGAAACGCGCATATCGTGCAAACGCGCATAGAGGGTGTTGTAATTACGCTCATAGCGCTCAACCACCCCGGCAATCCGTTTCAGCTCCGCCTGGCGCTGACTGGCCAGCAGGTTGCGGGCCTGCCACTTGTATTCAGCGGCTTCCAACGCCCGCAACTGAATGTTTAAAGCTTTGTGACGGTCACGCAGTCTTCCCAGTTGGGTTTCCGCCAGAGTGGCAAGCTGCTCATCGATGCGCTCTATTTCAGCGCGCACCGCCCGCACCTGCGGATGTTCCGGAGCCAGATTACGCAGCAAATCGGCCTCCTGAGTGCGCAACTGCGCCAGACGTACCCGGGAATCGTGCCAACCCTGCATAAAATCAGCCGTTTCGCTGTCATCGGGATCCTGCCGCTCGCGCAAGGCGCGCAAGACACGGGTTTCGGCATCCGCTTCACCCTCGTCGCCAAGCCCGTCCACCGCATCGCGCAGCGGTTCCACTATGCCGGTTTCCCGGGTCAGGCGCGCAACATCGCTGATTACACCGGCGGATTCACCGCGCAAAGCGGGAAACTGCGCTTCAAGCAGCATCAGTTCGGTGGTCAACTGGTTTTTGCGCCCCATCAATGCACGCAGGTACTGGCTTTCCATTGAACCGCGCGCCTCGACACGCGCAATATCATGCAGCCGCTGGTAATCAATCAGATCATCCTCCGCCTGCCGGATGCGTTCCTCCAGCCTTACCAGCTCGGTTTCCAGCAGGCGCGCGGCGGAATCGGATGCCTCCATTTGAAGGGTGTGCCATTCTGCCTGATGCTCCTCAATCAACCTTTGCAGAAACGCCGCTCCATAGGCCGGATTCGGTGAGCGCACACTGACCACAATTGTGTTTGCAAGGCCGCGCTCACGCCCCACAATGACCGGCAGGGTCATTCGTTGAATGCCCCCCATGGCTTCGCCCCATTCTGCAACAAGGGTGCGGGCGGTACGCTGCCGCAATGG
>PXDI01000318.1 GCA_003565095.1 PVC group bacterium
AGCTACATTCAAAAGCAGATAAAGCGGTTGACGATTACGGTGACGACTACGATGGACCAATGCAGAGCCTGCCTCGTGATCCGTAGTCGTCAACCGAAATGGACGGGAAAAGAAAACGTTCTGGTAGCCTTGACAGGATAAAACAAAGCAGAAGGACTAAGCAAATGAAAACCAATATGAGCGTAATCATTACATTGATCGTTGCAACAATTGTCACTCATATGAGCGCTGTGGCCAGCGAAACACTGCACCAGAATCTTGGCGACGGGGATCACCTGCTGATCACCGATCCCGGATTCAACTTTCCGGAGATTCTGGTTCAGAACACCCCGCGCCGCAGTCAGTATCATGACGACCTGCTGGATATCGGCTTCCACATCCGCACCGGCACGGAGGTGGTCTTGCCGAGCGATATCCGTATGCACAATCTGAATACATGCCACGTCATCGGTGCGCAAGGTGGCGGCACGGTTGTCCGATATACCGGACGTTGGCAGGCGGATGGCGGCAATGCTTTCCCGCATCTCATTCTTACCGAAGGCGCGCGGTTTATCTTCACATCTGAAAGCTCGATGAACGGTGTTCTCGAAGGCAGCTTTTTTGTCCGTCAGCTATGGGTGTATGGTGATGGAACCGGGATTATCGAGCTTGAGGAAAACTTCACGGCAGATCACACCAGAAATGAACCGATCGAGGACGCACTAGGCACAATCCGGCTTGGCGGGGCCACGCTGATTACTCACCATACCCGCAACATGCCGGCCAACACCCGCCCCGACGGCCGCGGCGGTCATTATCAAAACGGTCACGTGGTATTCGAGAGAGTCAACGGCAACCGCTGGATTGTCGACAGCAACAATCAGGTTTACGGTGCACAGATCGATTTTGACACCGACGGCGTAATCGAAACCAGAGCTGCCCTCACCCACAACGGCCACCTGCGGGTTGTGCTGCCGGTCGGACCGGGCGGGCATTTCATTTCGTCCGGCGCCTTCCGCACAACCAGTACCAATGTGACCATCACCAAGACCGGTCCAGCCATGCTGGCGCTGGAAGGCGAGCAAAGCTATCATTCCGGCAGCCGCCTTATTGTTGAAGAAGGCCTGTTGCGCATGACAACCGACCCCGGCCTGGGACGCGACACCACCGTTCGCGGCAACCCCGGACCATATCTTGATATGCACATCAACAACAGCGCGCACGCCCATTTCTCCGCGCCGCTCCACAGAATGCGCAAACTAACGGCTGTCGATAATGCCCGCGTATGGCTCGATCGCAATTGCGTGATTGACGCCGCTGAAGTGGTAGTAATTGGTGACGAGGCCCGCTTTGACATGCACGGTGCGGTTCAAAACAGCCTGCAGGTCAACGGCAGATTGGCGCTCGATCAGTCACGCGGCAATGCCGCGGCAGGCAGCCTGCAAATGAATGGCACGCTCTCGATCGATATCTGCAGAGGCACATCAGATATCCCGGTGCTTAAAGTTGAAAACGAAGCGGCACTCAACGGCCGTTTGACAATCGGCTTCACAGACCACCGGGGCCGCGTGCCCGAACAGGCTGTACTGGTGGCAGCCGGCAGCCTGTCGCTCGGCGGCAGCATCACCCCCGGAACATATACCTGCCGCAATGAGCGCTTCAGCTATAATCTTGCGCAAGACGGCAACCTTTTAATCATTAGCGGGATTGAGGCTATACAATAAAGATATTCTGTTTGTAGAACTGCAGTTCGGCCACCGACTCGCGGATGTCATCCAATGCCAGATGGACTGATTCCTTTTCCGGGGCATGCCGGTTTTCCGGATACCAACGGTTTACAAGCTGCTTGACCGAGCTGACATCAATGTTCTGATAATGAAAAAAACCGTCCAATTGCGGCATGTATTTATCCAGAAAACGCCGGTCCTGCCAGATCGAATTACCGCATAACGGTGATTGACGCACGTAGCAGTAGCGCCGAACAAATTTCAGCACCTGCCGCTCCGCCTGACGTAAAGGCACCCCCTCCTCGCACACACGCTTCAATAAACCGCTGCGCGAATGAGTCCGCCGGCACCAGGCATTCATCGCCCGCAATTTGCTTTCGGGTTGGCGGATTGCCAAGACCGGGCCTTCCGCAATAATGTTCAATTCATTATCAGTGATTAAAACCGCAATTTCCAGCAACACATCTTTGCGCGGATCAAGCCCGGTCATTTCACAATCAATCCACACCAAATGATCACGGCTGCGGACGCTTTTACGTTTCATGTATGTTCCCTTGATTCAAATCGTAATCCATTCTCGTCGCCGTTCTCGTCAATCGCACTCCATCCCATCCGTTCTTATGCAACTTTTGACAGAACCCTAACTATTCAGCCGCCCCCGTCACTCGATGACACCATTTCTCTTCAGTCTGCAGTCTGCGGTCTGCGGTCTGCGGTCTGCGGTCTGCAGTCTGCGGTCTGCAGTCTGCCTTTCTCAATAGTCCCGCCGTGCCAATGAGCGCGCGCCCAGCAGCAGCGGCACAAGCACCGTCAGCAGCAACAGCAGCAACAGCCAGCCCAGCGCGGCAAAAGTTGCCACAGTAAACACTTGCGGTTCAGTCCCGCCATCCGCCGCTCGCCGCACAAACACGGCCATCGGGAAAATCGCCAGCAGCATGAAGATCAGATTAAGCACCAGATTCAGTGTACCGCCGAAACCGGAAACAATCGCCGATGGATTCTGCTGCTCCAAGTCAATAAAAACCGCACCCAATCCGGTCGACAAACCGCATACCCCCAGCGCAATTGTCATGGATAACATCACTACAATAAACCGGGTATAACCGTCCACATCCAGCATTCTGGTAGACAGCAGGCCAAGTGCGGCGGCCGTGACAACCATCCCGGCGGCAGCCACCGTAAACTTGGTGATAATCAACTGGCGCTTGGTCAGCGGGGAAAGACCGAGTATCCAGAACCCCTGCCCTTCCAGACTTAACTGCGGATAGATAAAACGCGAGCCCAGCGAACACATTACCGCGGAAACACTGAAAACATTTAGAAACGTTATGACTATGCGCCATTCATCTGAACGAACGTGATAGCGGAACATGCGCAGATTGGAAAAGTATAGTGCCAGCAGACCGAAAAAGATCAGTGCCTGTGACCATTGCATCGGATCGCGCAGAAAAGTCCTGAGATCTTTCATCACCATCGCCCGTATGCCGGGTGAGATGCAGGCCAGCGCTTTCTCCAGCCACAGCGCCAGCAAAGGACTTCGGCCGATTGAGCGCGGGCCTTCCGAAACACGCAGCCAGCCCTGGTAAAAGCAACCGGCTCCGGCATCCACCACCAGCATACCAAGCAGCAGCGCCCATGAATATGTCAGCAAACCCAGCATCAGCGCACGGCGCGGCACTCCGCGCTCCATCATCACCATGCCTTCCGAAACCCACCAGTTCGGCAGCAGACTGTTCGACGCCAGCCGCAGTCCCGGCACCAATCTTGATAAATCGAGACGTTCGGTACCGGTTACCTGCGAAACCTCGCGCGCACCGCTCCAGAACATCAGGATTACACCCGCGATGATTCCTGCAACCAGCGCTTTGCGCCATATACGGCCGGAGGGAAAACAACGCACGGCCAGTACGGTAACAAGGGTCCCGATTCCTGAGCACAGCACCAGAAACGGCACAGAAAACAGCATGGCCCACAATGCAAACCGCCACGAAAGCGATTCATGTAATGCATAAGCCCATAAAAACGGAATAACGATAAAGCCGAAAGCCCATGAAGACATCAGGGTCGATTCAACAAACTTGTAGAGCACAATCTGCCTGATCCGGAACGGACCCGTCAGCAGAAAGGGAATTTCACGCGAGCGGAATAAGGTGGCATATGATGTAACCACCCCGGAAAACACCAGCATCATCCCCATTGCCAGGAAAAACAGCGAAAACAGGCGGCCAATGACCATTGCCCCCATCGGCCCCATCGTTTTGAGGTAGCGGAAGGCATCCATGAACAACAGGAAAAGACCGACTTCCATGCCGACGGCAAACAGCAGAATAAACCACAATTTAAAAGCGGACTGCCGGCGCAAAATGCGGTCGGTATTGCGCAAATGCCATTTCCATCTGTTCAGCAGTGCTCTTGATCCAGCCATAACGTCCTCTACCGGCACTCCCCGCCGTTTGCCGGATGTCCGGTCAAATGCAGAAAAATGTCTTCCAATGTATTAATTCCCGGATGCTGCGCCTTGAGTTCCTGCAATGAGCCGATTGCAATAATCTGACCGTTGTTGACAATGGCGATGCGATCGGCAATATCCTCGGCCAGCGCCAGAATATGGGTTGTGAGGAATATCGTCATACCGCCACGAGCGCGGGCGCGCAAAAGATCTTTGATCAGGCGGATAGTGTATGGATCCAGTCCGATCAGCGGTTCGTCGATAAACAGGACCTCCGGCTCGTGCAGCAGTGTCGCCGCATAGATCAGGCGCTGACGCATGCCGTGCGACAGGTCCCGCACCAGGGCGGCGCTTTGTTCCTGCAGCGAAAACAGCTCCAGCAGCCGTGTTCTTTCGCGGTCAAGCCGCTCAGCCGGGACATTGTAAAGATCCCCGCAGAACTGCATAAACTCCGCGCATGTCAACCGATCGTAAAGATAGGGCATATCGGGTATATAGCCCATCCGCTGTTTGGCGGATAATGCATCACGGGCAATATCATAGCCCGCAACCCACGCGGAACCTGAGTCGGCCTTGACCAGTCCCGTCATAATTTTGATGGTGGTGGTCTTACCCGCCCCGTTGGGTCCCAGAAAACAGAACAGTTCGCCGCGCGGAACCTGCAGGCTGATATTATCAACCGCCCGGATATCGCCATAATATTTACAAAGATTTTTCAGTTCAATCATTATCTCCCCCCGCCTAGTGTAAAGATATCGCCCGTGAATATCTGCATCAAATCCAGTCCCGCCTCGCTGTCACGTAACGCCGCAAATGCCTCATCGGGTGTACACGGCTCCATTACCAGTCCCGGGCCGGCTTCCTGGCGCAGCACCTGCCCGTCGCGGTCAACCCAGCTAAGTGTGCGCACCCCGTGATATTCCATTTCCAGCACGGTGGCCTGACGCGGCCCGTCACGCGTCTCGATTGTTTCCTCGCGCACCGCATAAATCACCAGATTGCGCGTACCCAGTGTTGAAGGATCGAAAACCCGCACGCTCAACGAACGGCCGACACGTAACTGCCGCGCCAGCATATCAGACATCGGAACAAAGAATATTGCGTCATCCGGAATCCTGATACTCAGGGCATTGGTCACTCCGCCGATCGAGGTATTCACATCAAACATGTCGCCATGGGCGCGGCGGATTTCCGCCCGCACATCGAATCCGGCCAGACCGGCATTCACTGTCACGGTCTGCAGGCGCCGCGCAGTATCAAGTCTTGTTTCGACATCAATACCAACCATCCGCTGCACACCGCCGATTTTAAAACCCAGCACGAGTTCATTCTGCAACAGATAGCGCCGCCGCGGATCGGTCTCGTCCAGATCCAAATGGCTGCGGCTGTAACCAACCGGTTCGCCATTATAAAAAACCCGCAGCCATGATTCGGTAATCAGCACATCACGTCCCATCAGACTGTCATAACCGTCGAGCCGCTGCGTGAACCACTGCGGAAAAGCCTCGTAACGGATCAGCCAGGAAGTGCTTAGTACGCACAGCAAAACTATCAGCACCCGCCACAAAACTGTTGAACGTAAAGTCTTCATTCTATCACCGCTACTTCATAGAGTCTGAGAAAAGCTATCATAAACAGCGGAACGGTTATCAGTGAACAGGCAAAAGCCGCCACCATGTAGCGCCCCACTACCGCACGCTGTCCGCCGCAGCGCTCGGTCATCGCGGGGAGCGATGTCAGCGGCGGCACTGCCGCGTGCAGCATCAGAATCAATGCCGGGGCAAACGCCGGTCGAATCACAAACAATATACCAAGCATTGCCAGCGGTATCACGATGTTTTTCAGCAGAACAAACAGCAGCGTATCCCGCCGGAACACATCCCGCGGCCGCGTCAGGTCCATGAAAATATTGCCGCCGAGCAGCAACAGCAGCGCCGGGGCGGCCATTGCGCCGACCAGCCGCAAGCCGGAACGCAGAAACTCCGGCGCAATAAAATCGATCCGCAGGATTTTCAGCAACACGCCGCACAACGTGGCCGCCAGCACCGGATTGACAAGGCGCAAACGACCGGGTGTTCCGGCATAAAACCGGCCGATCGTATTGAAGTAAAACATGGAAAAGAACAGTGTGAACAGGAAAAGATCGGTCAAATAAGCGGAATCGCGCCCGAACAGCTCCATAATAATGACCATCGGCAGAAAAACCGCATTGGGATAGAAGAGGGTTGCACCGGCTTCACGTCTGACATCGGCAGGGAACAAGCGGCGCCCCGGCAGCGCCAGCAGAGCGAAAAACAGCACCGACCCCGCCCACCACAGTGGACGGTTCCACCAGTCCGGCATGGCATACGGCTCAAACCGGTCCAGCAAAGTGACCAGCACATGGCAAGGCAGGGCAATATCCAGCGCCAAAACAGCCAGCACCTTCAGGTGCGCCCCTTCAATCATCCGGCGCTGCAACACCCAGAACCCCAACAGCCCGACCACAATCGGCACAGCTACCGCCTGCATCAAAAGCAATACCATCATCATGCCGCTCATCTATACACTAATTCCGCCCTCCCCGTCGAGAATTCATCACAGAATTAATAAAAAGCTTGAATTGCGCATCGGCCGTATGTACTCTTTAGCGCTCTCGAAAGAATTGTGAAAGATTTAGCGCTTTAAGGAAACAGCTATTATGATGTGGGAAGCTCTTATTCTGTTAGTGGCCGGCATGGGCACGGTCATGGTCTTTTTGTCATTGCTTTACGGAGTGATGAATGTTTCGGCATATGTCTTTCTGAATTACATCAAAGAACCCGAACCGCCGGTGGCCAGTCATATTGAGCGGCTGCAGAATGACAATTCAGCCGAAATTGCGGTTGCGCTGGCGGCTGTCAGACATTTTCAAAAATAACAAACAGTAACAAACCCTTAAAAACAAGGAAGCAACAGTGGCAAAGAAAGTAATAAAATTCATGTGCACCGCCTTCCGGGACGGCTTTCAGTCAGTCTACGGAGCGCGGGTGTTGACCAAGGATTTCCTGCCGGCGGTGGAAGCTGCGCGGGATGCCGGCATTAACTGGATGGAAGCCGGCGGCGGCGCCCGTTTTCAATCGCTGTATTTCTACTGCAATGAAGACGCCTTCGACATGATGGACAGTTTCCGCAAGGCCGCCGGACCGGAAGCCGATCTGCAAACTCTGGCCAGAGGCATCAATGTTGTCGGACTTGACTCGCAGTCCAGCGATATTATCAAACTGCATGCTGATCTGTTCAAGAAACACGGCATCACAACCATCCGTAATTTTGACGCACTCAATGATGTAAACAACTTGATTTACAGCGGCAAATGCATCCATGAGGCCGGATTGAAGCATCAAGTCAGCGTCACTATGATGGAATTGCCGCCGGGCTGCGAAGGCGCGCATGATGCCGCTTTCTACGAACAAACCCTGCGACAGATTCTGGATGCGGAAATTCCATACGATTCCGTCTGCTTTAAGGACGCTTCAGGCACTTCAACTCCTGCTAAAGTACACGAAACCATCAAGCGGGCGCGCAAAATGCTGCCGGAAGGAACCTTGATTCATTTTCATACGCATGAGACCGCCGGCTGCGGACAGGCTTGCTACAAGGCCGCGATTGAAGGCGGCGCGGACGCAATCGACCTGTCACTCTCCCCCGTATCAGGCGGAACATGCCAGACTGATGTACTGGTAATGTGGCACGCTCTGCGCGGCACAGATTACACCCTCGATATCGATCCAGAAAAGGTCTTTCAAGCCGAGCGCGTCTTTGAAGACTGCATGAAGGATTATTTTCTGCCACCGGAAGCGCTCAAAACCGATCCGCAGATTGTCTGGAGCCCGATGCCGGGCGGAGCACTCACCGCCAATACGCAAATGCTGCGTGACAACGGCATTATGGACAAGTATCCGGCCATCATTGCCGCCATGCGCGAAGTCGTTGAACGCGGCGGTTACGGCACCTCCGTGACCCCCGTTTCGCAATTCTATTTCCAGCAGGCTTTCAATAACGTGATGTTCGGCCCGTGGAAGAAGATCGCCGAAGGTTACGGTTTGATGGTGCTGGGCTATTATGGCAAGACCCCGGTCAAGCCGGATCCGGAAATCGTCAAGATCGCCGCGGAGCAGATGGGACGCGAACCCACGGAAAAAACCCCGCTGGAAATCAATGACGCGGATCCCAAGAAGGGCGCTGACCCCGCCCGCAAGCTGCTGCAGGCGGCGGGCATTGCGGAGAGTGATGAGAACATCTTTATTGCAGCAACCTGCAAAGACAAGGGCGTCGCCTACTTGAAGGGTGAAGCACCGATGATGGTGCGCAAGAATGCACCGAAGCAGGAAAAGGCCAAAGAGCAGGCCGCGGATGCCCCGGTCACCTATGCGGTTACCGTAAATCAACGCCAATACTCGGTGACGGTGGAAGACAGCAAAGCCACCGTCAACGGTAAAGTCTACAATTTTGATATCAGCGAAGGCGCCGCGCCGTCCACCACCCCGACCTCGAAAAGCGAGGCGGCCAGTTCCGACGGTAAGTCTGTAAAAGCGCCGATGCCCGGCTCGGTGATACGGGTTACCTGCAAAGAAGGTGACTCGGTCCATTCGGGCGATACGCTGCTTGTAATTGAAGCCATGAAAATGGAAGTCGAAGTGAAAGCGCCGGTGGATGGCACAGTTTCATCCATCGCCGTTCAACCCGGTACACAGGTGACAGCAGGACATGTTCTGGCATACATTAACTAATCGTAGTAATAAATTCAGTATGATTCTTTCATTGACAGCGCTGACGGCGCTAATGGTGGCGTTTGCCCCGGTTGAAGCCCGGGCGGAAACGACCGCTGAAGAATCGCGCACCATCAGCAAAACAATGTTCCGTGACCTGTGGGAATCCACGGGACTATACCAGTTTGTCGGTGGCATGCGCCAAACCGCAACCGGGGAAACCCCGGAAGACCAACGGCTTGCTCCGACAGTGAAGCAGTTGCTGATGATTATTGTCGGTCTCGGGCTGATCTATCTGGCAATTGCAAAGAAATTCGAACCGTTACTGCTTTTACCGATCGGTTTTGGCGGAATACTGGCCAATATCCCGCTGGCGGGAATCGGCGAACCGGGCGGGTTTCTGTATATGATCTACGGCTTCGGTATCGAAACCGGCCTGTTCCCGCTGCTGATTTTCATGGGCGTCGGTGCCATGACCGACTTCGGGCCGTTGATTGCCAACCCCAAAACGGCGCTGCTGGGTGCGGCGGCGCAGTTCGGCATATTCGCCACACTGGTAGGTGCCGTGGCACTCACCCGCTATTCCGGCGGACTGGTGACTTTCTCAATCCGTGAATCGGCAGCCATCGGCATTATCGGCGGAGCCGACGGTCCCACCGCAATTTTCCTGGCCGGCCGGCTTGCACCGGATCTACTGGGGGCGATTGCCGTGGCGGCTTACTCATATATGGCTCTGGTGCCGATTATTCAGCCGCCGATTATGCGCCTGCTGACCAACAGCGAAGAGCGTAAAATTGAAATGAAACAGTTGCGGCATGTTGGCAAACTCGAGAAAATCGTTTTTCCGCTGATCGTGTTGCTGCTGTGCGTTCTGCTGCTGCCGTCGGCGACCCCGCTGGTCGGTATGCTGATGTTCGGTAACCTTCTCAAGGAATGCGGCGTTGTTGAGCGTCTGTCCAAGACCGCGGCCAACGAATTGATCAATATTGTGACAATTCTGCTGGGACTTACCGTCGGATCACAGCTTGCTGCCGAGAAATTCCTGCGGGCCGAGACATTGGGAATCATCGCACTGGGTCTGCTGGCGTTTGGTCTGGGGACTGCTACCGGCGTCCTGCTGGCCAAGCTGATGAACAAGTTCAGCAAGGATCCGATCAATCCATTGATCGGGGCGGCCGGTGTTTCGGCCGTACCAATGGCGGCACGTGTTGTTAACAAGGTGGGAATGGAATACAATCCGCATAACTTCCTGTTGATGCATGCGATGGGACCGAATGTAGCCGGCGTAATCGGTTCCGCTGTAGCGGCCGGTGTTCTGCTGGTCGCCTGCGGTTGATAATGCCGGAGTCGATATAGGCTTATGGCTTCTAAAAAACAAAAGAGACCCGCATCTGGCAGCCTGACTCTACTGGGGTCTTCAGGTACAGAATATCCTGACGATCCGGCAAAAGCCCGCCTTGAGGCTTTTGCCAACCCCCACCCCGGCCGGAATTATGCCATCGAACTGGACTGTCCTGAATTTACCAGCCTGTGCCCGATAACCGGTCAGCCGGATTTCGGCCATATCAGCATCAGCTATACTCCCGATAAACTTTGTATCGAGAGCAAGGCGCTGAAGCTTTATCTTTTTGCTTTCCGCAACCGCGGATGTTTCCATGAGGATGTGGTCAACCGCATTCTGAATGACCTCGTAAAGGTCTGCAAACCGCGCAACATGACGGTCAAAGGCACATTCAAACCGCGCGGCGGCATTGCAATTACAGTAACCGCAAGTCATCCCGCTAAACGCAGCCGCGGAAACTGACTGACTCCAGCCTTATCTATTCCTGCCGCGGCCGGCCCATATAACCCCATGCAGCGGGATTTATCAACGCCGCTAACCTGATCTATTCATGAAGATTACATTTGAGTGTCAGATTAGCCCATCTTTCCCTATTCGGAGCTAAAAACGGTTTTTTTCGGGGTGTGACG